>JAMOPZ010000229.1 GCA_027064245.1 Campylobacterales bacterium | reverse complement strand
AAAAGGCATATATTTTCCATATACTTACAACTAAAAGAAGTATAAATAGTATCATCATTATTGTAGATGTATCAAGTTGCATTTAATTCCTTTTTTTTAATATATCACTTTTATAACAACAGGTTGCTATTTTAACAACTTATTATAATACATATATTATAATCTATTAGAACTAATTCATAAGGATTTGAAATGATAGAATATGGAATAACTGCTTTACAGATGCAACCATCACTTTTTAAAAAGATGACTATATCAAAAATAGTGGATAAAAGAAAAAATCAAGATATAGGCTATTTTATATCTTCTAAATATGAAGAGATAATATCTAGTGTTGTAGCTGAGATTGAGAAGCAAGAGAGAGTAGCAAAATTAAAAATATTGAAGAAACATCAAGATTTAGATTTTTTAGAAGTTGGAGTTGATGATGGACTTAAATAGAGGAGATATTGTAGGGATAAACTTAAATCCTAAAGAGGGTGATGAGATAGGTAAAGTAAGACCTTGCATAATAATATCAGATGATGAAGCCAATAAAATTTTAGATACAATCATCGTTATACCTCTATCCACTCATCTTATTGATGATATGTTACCCTTTCGATTAAGATTAGAAAAAAGAGATAATCTGAATAAAAATTCAGATATTTTAATAAATCATATTCGCACTATCTCTAAAAAAAGAGTTACATCTTTTATTGGCAAAATAACAGATGATGAGTATAAAGATATTATTGAAAATCTTTGTCAAAATTTTTAAAGTACAAAAGGAAAAACAACACAATGAAATTAGTAAAATTCAACCTAATAGTAGATGGTCAAAAATGTAGAACGATAGCAGAGATAAAAGAAAACTTCAATCTCATAGATATATTAGAACATTTTAAAAGTAAAAAACTTGAAAAATGGTTCAAGGCTAGAAAACTTGATGAGTTAGATGCACTAGAGAAGATGAAAGAGTTAGAAGATTTTGAGTTGATGCAGAGATTGTGTGAGCTTTTTGAGATTGACGTTGAAGAGAGTCATATTAGAGATGAGTTGATTGTTTATCAGCATAGTTTATTGCCTAAAAAAGAGAGAGATAGAGAAATTCTTGAATTACGCAAAAGAATTAAAGAACTCGAAAAACCAAAGAAACCAAAGATAAAAGTAATTCAAAATAATTTAGTAGTAAAAGATAAAAAATCAACTCTAATATGGCAAAAAAATGTAGATAAAAAAAAGTTTACTTGGGATGATGCTATGGAGTATGCAAAAAAATTAAATAGTGAAAATTATGTTGGATATGATGATTGGAGAGTTCCAACTATTGAGGAGTTAAAAACTTTGATAGATACGGATATAGAGGCTTTAAAAAGTGATGAATGGTTTTGGAGTGCAACAGCAGAAAATGCTTCTCAGGCATGGCTCGTCAGTTTCAGCAATGGAAATGACCTTTACAGCTATAAGTCGGTTAAGAAGTCTGTTCGTTGTGTTCGAGAGAGACAGTAATTGTTGAATTTTGATTGATAGAGAGTATATTGAAATAAAAATCTCTCTTCGTCGTTAGAGTACAAAGGGATTAACAATACTACGTTATACTTTCAACAACAAAGTGTGGTGCTTTGTGTGTGAAAGTCGAGTTGGTAGCAAGACTTGTGATAATACCTCATTATTCTTTTATGAATAATGGGGTTTTTTTTTGGTTTTATGGTTGGGTTATGTGGGTTAGATTATCACAAGGTTCATCTTATGCTACCAATATTTGATGTCCACACTTTAGGATACTTAATAATAGGAGTGATTTACATCATTCTTGCATTTGTAAAGTAACCTATGCGTGAGGGATTAACCACCCCTTGTGCATCTACTCCTAACATAATATAACCCACACTTCAGACCAACAATAGATAAGCCAAAAAAGATAGGTTTTAATCTTATAAAATATTAATTGAAGAGGTTTAACATGGAGTTAGCAATAGCAATAGCATTAGCTATAATGGGTACAATAGCCTTAGTTATTAATTATATTATTAGTCATCTAAAAACAAAGGTTCATTAAATTCTACTCTTTTGTTTATCAAATCCCACCCCAATCCATAAATAACATATGTTTAAAATCAGAACAATTATTGCTATAATTAGGAAAAACTAAAGAGATAAGAAAATGGCAATAAAATCAAGAG
>JAMOPZ010000228.1 GCA_027064245.1 Campylobacterales bacterium | reverse complement strand
TATACCAATAAATTGCAGGTTTATTATACTCTTGATCCTCTTTTGATGCACACCCTGTAAATATATATATTGATATTATAATAAATAGTATTGCTTTTAATTTTTGTATCATTGAATCCCTTTAAATTTTAAAATATGATTCTATCTAATATATTATTATGAATTGTTTAAGTACAATACTCTTATGGATAAAAATATAAGATTAAATGATATAGAAAAAGTTTTAAAAAGTAGAGTGGAGTTTGATAAATATAAAACTCTAAAAAGTTTACCAAAGCCTGATCTTTTTAAAGATATGCAAAAAGCAACCAAAAGAATAGTACAAGCTATAAAAAAAGATGAACAGATCTATATAATAGGTGATTATGATGTAGATGGTGTGGTATCTACAGCTATTTTAATAGAATTTTTTAATACTTTAGGGGTAAGAGTCAAATCTATTATACCAAATAGATTTATTCATGGTTATGGACTAAGTCCTACTATTGTGGAGACTATAGACAATGGACTTGTCATAACTGTAGATAATGGTATTAGTGCTTTTGAAGCTGCTATTTTATGTAAAGAAAAAGGATTAGACCTAGTGATCACAGATCATCATACAGTAGGTGATACATTGCCAATAGCATATGCTATAATAAATCCTAAACAAAAAGATTGCCATTTTCCTTTTAAAGATATTTGTGGTGCTCAAGTGGCTTGGTATTTATGTGCTAGTATTAAAAAAGAGTTAAATATAGAGTATAATTTAGGTTTATTTTTTGATATTTTAGCATTAGCAATTGTAGCTGATATTATGCCTATGATTAGTTTAAATCAGACAATGGTACGATATGGACTTAGCTCTTTAAAAACAACCCAAAGAGTACCCATAGTAGTTTTAAGAGAACGATATGGACTAAAAAATATAAATGAAGATGATATAGGATTTAAGTTTGCTCCACTAATAAATTGTGCAGGTAGAATGGAAGATGCATCTTTGGCATTAAATTTTTTATTATCTAAAGATATAAAAAGTGCAAATAAAAATTTGGATATTTTAATAGAGTTAAATGAAAAAAGAAAGCAAGAGCAACTAAATATATTTAATGAAGCAAAAATACAAGTGGATCAAAATGATGATGTAATAGTAGTATCAGATCCATCGTGGAATGAAGGAATTATAGGTATAGTTGCATCAAAACTTTGTGAAAAATATAAAAAACCTAGTTTTGTTTTTACAATAAATAATGATATCTCAAAAGCTAGTAGTAGAAGTATTCAAGGTATAGATCTTTATAATCTTATTTTAAAATCTAAAGATATTTTAATAGGTTTTGGAGGACATAAGCAAGCTGCAGGTTTAAGTATACAAACTTCTAAATTAGATTGTTTAAAAAAAGAGTTAAATAAAAATATTTTATTTTTAGAAAAAGATATTTCTGAAGATATAAATGATAGCTTAGGTGTTTTATCTTTAGATGATGTAAATGAAAATATTTTTAATCTAATTGAAAGTTATAGACCATATGGACACAGCAATCCTTATCCACTTTTTACATTTAAAAATATAAAAATACTCAATATTACAAAAATGGGTAAAAATAAAGAATTTACAAAGCTTATAGTTACAAATGATAATTCAACTATAGAGGTTGTTATTTTTAATGATTTTGATTCTATGATTAAAATAGGGGATATTATAAGTTTTATAGCAACAGTATCTAAAAATGAATTTAGGGGTAATATATCTTATAATCTTATGTTAAAAGAGGTTATTTCATAAGATTATAAGCATTTTTTTACTATACTTGACAAATTTTAAATATATCAAGGAAAACAAATAATGCCAAAACGAGAAGATATAAAATCTATTTTACTTATAGGATCAGGTCCTATAGTTATAGGTCAAGCGTGTGAGTTTGACTACAGTGGTACTCAAGCTACTAAAACTTTAAAAGAGTTAGGGTATAGAGTAGTTCTTATTAATTCAAATCCAGCTACTATTATGACAGATCCTCAATTTGCAGATAAGACATATATAGAACCTATTACATCTTCTATTATATCTGAGATAATAAAAACAGAAAATATAGATGCTATTTTACCTACTATGGGTGGACAAACTGCCTTAAATGTGGCTATGGAGATGTATGATAAGGGTTTACTTGAAGATGTAGAGTTCTTAGGAGCAAATCCAGCAGCTATTAAAAAAGGTGAAGATAGACAAGCATTTAAAGAGGCTATGTTAAAAATAGGGATGGATCTTCCTAAAAGTAATTATGCATATACTGTAGATGAAGCTATCAGTGTAGCTCGTGATATAGGCTTTCCTGTAATTAGCCGAGCCAGCTATACTCTAGGTGGTTTAGGAAGTGGTGTTGCATACAATATGGATGAGTTTAAAGAGTTAGCAAAAACAGGTATAGAAGCTAGTCCTATAAGTGAAATAGAGATTATAGAATCTATGCTAGGATGGAAAGAGTATGAGATGGAGGTTATTAGAGATAAAGCAGATAATTGTATTATTATATGTTCTATTGAAAATATTGATCCAATGGGTGTGCATACAGGAGATAGTATAACAATAGCACCAGCTCTTACACTAACAGATAAAGAGTATCAAAATATGAGAAATGCTTCTTTTGCAATTTTAAGAGAGATTGGAGTTGATACAGGTGGAAGTAATGTACAGTTTTCTATAGATCCAAAAACAGGAAGAATGATAGTAATAGAGATGAACCCTAGAGTTAGTCGTTCTTCAGCACTTGCATCTAAAGCTACAGGATACCCTATAGCAAAAGTAGCAACACTACTAGCTGTTGGGTTTACTCTTGATGAGATCAAAAATGATATTACAGGAACTACTGCTTCTTTTGAACCGGTAATAGATTATGTTGTTACAAAAATACCACGATTTACTTTTGAAAAATTTCCAAATGCAAATTCAACACTTACAACAAGTATGAAAAGTGTTGGTGAAGTTATGGCTATGGGTAGAACATTTAAAGAGTCTATTCAAAAAGCATTTTGTTCTCTTGAAACTGGTCTTGATGGATTTAATTCTATTTGTGATGATCTTGAAATTATAAAAAAAGAGATAAGACGACCAAATGAAAATAGATTGTTATATCTAATGGATGGTATGAGAATGGGCTTAAATAATGAACAAATTTTTGAATTATGCAAAATAGATCCTTGGTTTTTATCACAATTTAGAGAAATTTATCAAAGAGAACTTATTATAAAAGGTGCAGGTAAATCTCATCTTGAAGATGAAGTGGGACTTCGTATATCTAAAACATTTGGATTTAGCGATACTATGATAGCTTCACTAATAGATGCAAGTGAAGATGATGTATATAATGCAAGAAAAAAACTTGATATAAATCTTCAATACAATGAAGTAGATACTTGTGCTGCTGAGTTTAAAGCACTTACTCCATATTTATATAGCTCTACAAATATAACAAAATTACCAAAAGTATTACCTGAGGATGATGGTAGAAAAAAAGTTCTAATAATAGGTGGTGGACCAAATAGAATAGGGCAAGGAATAGAGTTTGATTATTGTTGTTGTCATGCATCTTTTGCTTTAAATGAGATGGGTGTAAAAACTATTATGTATAATTGTAATCCAGAAACTGTATCAACAGATTATGATACTAGTGATGTATTGTATTTTGAACCTATAGATTTTGAACATGTAAGAGATGTAATAGAAACCGAAAAGCCAGATGGTATTATTGTACATTTTGGTGGACAAACTCCTTTAAAATTAGCAAATGGTATTCATAATATTGGTGGTAAGATTATGGGAACTAGTGCAGCTACAATTGATCTAGCTGAAGATAGAGAAAAATTCTCTACTTTTGTAACAAAAGCTGGACTTTTACAACCAGATAATGGTACAGCAGTTACTCTTGATGAAGCTTTAATAATAGCAGATAAAATAGGATATCCAGTATTGGTACGACCATCATTTGTTTTAGGTGGAAGAGGTATGAAAATAGTTTATTCAAGAGCTGAATTAACAAAATATATGGATGAAGCAGTTTCTGTATCAAATGATGCACCAGTACTTATAGATAAATTTTTAGATAGAGCTATAGAGTTAGATGTAGATTGTGTAACTGATGGTAAAGAGGTATATATTGGTGGTATTATGCAGCATATTGAAGAAGCAGGTATCCATAGTGGAGATTCTGCTTGTAGTTTACCTCCTATGAATTTAAGCAAAGAGATATTAGATGAGGTTGAACAAAAAACAAAAACTATGGCATTAGAATTAGGTGTAATAGGTCTTATGAATACTCAATATGCTATATATCAAGGAAATATTTATCTAATAGAGGTAAATCCAAGAGCGAGTCGTACAGTACCATTTGTAAGTAAAGCTACAGGTATACCACTTGCTAAAGTAGCAACACGTGTTATGTGGGGTGAGTCGTTAAGAGATGCTATAAAAGCATATGATCCAGATGAAAAAATAGTAATAATGAAAGAGGGCGACCTTTTAACTCCAACACTAAAAGATCATGTAGCTGTAAAAGAAGCAGTATTTCCTTTTAATAAGTTAGATGGTGCAGATCTATTATTAAGTCCTGAGATGAAAAGTACAGGTGAAGTTATGGGGATAAGCAAAACATTTGGTCAAGCTTTTGCAAAAGCACAATGTGCTGCTAAAAATAATCTTCCAGAGATAAAAGGAAAAGTGTTTATTTCACTTGCTGATTTAGATAAAGAGTTTGCTCCTAAAATTGCACTAGGTCTTGAAAATCTAGGTTTTACTATAGTTGCAACTGGTGGAACTTATGATGTTATTGCAGAGGAGGGGATCCCTTGTGAAAAAGTATTAAAAGTAAGCGAAGGAAGACCAAATATTGTAGATAGCATTATGAATGAAGAGATTGTAATGGCTATAAATACAAGTGATGGAAAAGAATCAAGTAAAGATGATGGACAGATCATCAGACGAACAGTTTTAAGAGGTAATGTACCTTATTTTACAACAGTAGCTGGAGCATTAGCTAGTGTGCAAGCATTAGAGGCTCAAGGTTCTAAAAATGGTATATCTGCAAAATCTATACAGGATTTTTTACATCTAAATGGATAAAGATTTAGTTTATCTAACTCAAACAGACACTACTGTTGGATTTTTATCCAATAATAGTGTGGTATTAAACAGTATTAAAAAACGAAAGTTAGATAAGCAAATTTTACAAGAGATTTGTAGTTTTAAAGAGTTACAAAATTTTGTAAGAGTTCCAAATAAATTTAAAAAAACTGTAAGAAAATTAAAAGCAACAACATTTATATATCCAAATAATTTAGCATTTAGAGTTGTAGATAAACAAAGTGATCATTATAAGTTTATTAAAAAATTTAAGAAACTTTATTCTACATCTGCAAATATTACAACATTGGATTTTGATCTATCATTTGCACAAAATTGTGCAAATATTATAGTTTATAATTGTGATCAATTTTCTAATAATAGTGGATCAAATATATATAGTTTGTATAAAACAAAAAGAAAAAAGGTAAGATAAAAATGAAAAAACTAAAATATAAAAAAAAGTTAAAAAAAGCTTTTACACTTATGGAGCTTATGGTTGTTATTATTATACTTGGACTTTTAGCTTCATTTGTATTACCTAGTTTAACTAGTAAATCAGAAGAAGCAAAGAGAAAGCTTGTATGTGTTCAGATGAAAAGTATATCACAAGCTTTAAAGATGTATAAAATAGATAATTCATCATACCCAACTACACAAGAGGGATTAAAATTATTAGTAACAAAAAAATATTTTGAAGATAATAATTTACCAAAAGATAGTTGGGGTAATGATTTTATATATACTTTAGATGATAACCAAATAGAGTTAATATCTTTTGGACCAGATAAAAAAGAGGGTGGATCTGATGATATATACTATTCTAAATGTGGAGATAAATAGTTTTTAGTTATTATATATGAAAAGATCTTTTACACTTTTTGAGTTAATAATAGCAATGATTTTAATATCATTGTTATATTATTTTGCTATTAATAGTTTTGAAAATAAAAACTTTAAAACTAATAGTAGTGTATCGTTATATAATCTAAAAAATACTTTATTAAATAATTATTCATTTGAGAAATCTATAGAGATACAATGTATTGATGATGATTTAAGTTGTTTTCTTTTTATAGATGGTAAATTACAAAAAACTAAAATAAACTCTTTATTTAATACTAAACCTATTGTTTACACCTATACTCCTTCTTTAGAAAAAGTTAATTTTAAAACATTAGAATTAGAAGAGATGGAAGATTATGATATTGTTTTTAAATATAAATGTCAAAATACTATGCAATGTGATGAATATATTGTAGAAGCTAATAATAAAATATTTCTTTTTAATGATATTTATAAATATCCAAAAGAGTTAAAATCTACAAATGATGTAGATGAATATTTTGAAAAATTACAAAGGGAAGTTAAAGATGCTTTTTAGATATAAAGGGTTTGATAAAACTGGTAAAAAAGTAGATGGTAAAGTTCAAGCTATTAATTTATTAAATGCAAAAGCACAATTAAAACAAAAAAATATTTTTATCAAAAGTATAACAGAAGAAAAAATCTCTTTTATTGATAAACTTTTACAACAAAAAACAAAAAAAATTAAGCCTTTGTTATTGGCTTCTATTAGTACTGATTTAGGTATTTATTTACGATCTGGAATATCATTGTTAAATGCTATACGACTTATTTCTAAAAGATATGAAAAAAATAAACTATTGTATCCATTTTTTTTATCAATTATTAGCTATCTTGATGAGGGTAAAAATTTTTATACAGCACTTGAAAATCAACAAGTTATAACTTTACCAGAGTTTTATTTACAATCTATAAAAATAAGTGAAGATGGAGGGATGCTAGAATCTGTTTTAGATGAATTAGCAAACTATCTAAAAGAGCAAGATAAATTAGCAAAACAAATAGGCTCTGCTATGACATATCCTGTGTTTATTATAGTAGTATCAATTGGTATGGTTGGTTTTATGTTGAGTTTTATTGTACCAAAAATTACAGCTATTTTTGAACAAAATGGACAAGCACTTCCACCTGTTACAAAGTTTATTGTGGATGCTGGTAATTTTGTAAACAATTATTATCTTATTGTTATTATAGCAGTTGTAATACTTATTAGTGGATTTGGATTTATCTTAAAAAAATCATATAAATTTAAGTATAAAATAGATAAATTTTTATTAAAAATACCTTTTATTGGTACTCTTATAGAAATAGGGGAGTTAAGTCGTTTTTCTTATATGAATTCTATTTTAATACGATCAGGAGTACCTGTTGTGCAATCTTTTAAATTAAGTAGTAATATTTTAAAAAATACAGTAATTCAAAAACTTTTTAGTGATGCAAGTGGAAAAGTGGTTGAGGGTGAAAATTTAAGTAAGATTTTAGATAATAGTAAAGTATATAAAATAGATATAGCTTTTATTCAAGCTATAGCAATAGGGGAAGAAACAAGTAGTTTAAGTGAAATTTTACAAAATTTAGCACAGTTATATTCAAATCAAAACAAAGATAAAATAGGGGTATTTTTAACACTACTAGAACCTATGCTTATGTTAATAGTAGGTGGTATCATAGGATTTATAGTAATAGCTATGCTATTGCCTATATTTAATATGAGTTTAGGATAATATGAAAAAACAATCTATAGTTTTATTAATAACATTATTTTTTATATCTTCAATCTCTATTATAATTTTAAAAAATCTTGATGATTCTAAGAAATTTATAGATTCTGCAGTATTTGATACTACATTAACTCAGCTAAATATATCAAATAAAAATATAGAAGAAGAGGTTAAGAAGCTTATAAATAAAAATAAGGATGATATAGATAATATTTTAGAAATTACATCTTTAGGGATCCCTTTATCTTATCATAATATTGATATTTTGCTTACATTGGATGATTATAGTGATGGAAACTGTAATATTAATACTATTTCTAAACTAAAAGATTTACGATTGAAATGTACAGATTTAGTTGATAATATTGAGTATCAAGATGATTTTATAAGAATATTAAATTATTATAAACCAATAGAAAATAAAAAACAATTTGATTTTTTTATTGATAAATATATCAATGAAACACAAGATAATAAGATTAATTCTATACTTGATAGTTTTAGTTTTTTAGATTTAGCAGATACACAAGATAATAGATATTTACAATGTGATTATGAAATAGATTATAATAATATAAAATTAAAAAGTAGCTTTATATATAATTTAAATGATCAAAATACAATTTATAAACAATATGTATTGATTAATTGAATTATAAGGTAAAGAGTAAAGTATAAAATTTACTATTATAGGATGTTTTTAAGAGTAAAATAAGTAACTCTTACTAAAATTACAGTAAAGTTTAAAATTAAAGGAATAAAATTATTATGGTATATACAAAAGAAGAATTTGCTAATAAAGTAAAAGAGGTTCAGTCATCTAGTTGGTATAGAGATCCTATAGGATTTGGTATTGCAAGAGTAGATAGAGGACAATTAAATAAAGATAAAATTTTACAAGCTACTTATCCTGTAGTAAATTGGGGTGAAAATTTTGGATCAGCAGCTATTTTTATGGATGCTTTCAAAACAGCAGGTGTAGAGGTTGATACAACTTCATCTGAATTAGTTTTAGATATAACAGATGATTTTATAGTAAATTGTATAGAATCTTTTAGACCATATTTACCAGAAGCAAAAGGTGAAGATCATAAAAATGTACAACTTATCTCTACACTATCTGCACTTCCTAGAGAATTAGGATTAACTGCTGATGATTTTAAAGTTGTATTTATTTTTGAAGATATTGCTCCAAAAAGTGTAGAAGCTGTATATTTAAAACTATATGCACTTTCAACAGCAAAAGCAGAACTTAGAAAAATTAATCTAAATGGTGCTTTTGGATTACTTCATAATGTAGCTTGGAATGGATCTAACCCTATAGAATTAGATTGGTTAAGAGCAAATGAAGTAACACTAAAAGTAACAGGACAATATCCTAATATTGATATGGTAGATAAATTCCCAAGATTTTTATCTCATATAATACCAGCAGATAATACTAGAATTTTAGATAGTAGTAAAGTTAGATTTGGAGCACAATTAGCAGCTGGAACAACAGTTATGCCAGGGGCTAGTTATATCAATTTTAATGCAGGAACTTTAGGTCCAGTTATGGTTGAAGGTAGAATTAGTAGTTCAGCAATAGTAGGAAGTGGTTCTGATGTAGGTGGTGGTGCAAGTATCCTAGGAGTATTAAGTGGAACAGATGGTGATCCAATTAGTATAGGTGAAAATACACTTCTTGGTGCAAACTCTACTACAGGTATACCTTTAGGAGATGCTTGTATTGTTGATGGTGGATTAGCAATATTTGCAGGGACAAAAGTAACTATTAGTGAAGATGATGCTAAAAAAATAAATGAAGCTAATGCAGGTATTAATCTAAGTGAAGGTGTAGTTAAGGCTTCTGAACTTCAAGGATTAAATGGTCTACATTTTAGACAAAATTCACAAAATGGTCAATATATTGTAAAAAGAAGTACAAGAGAAGTTAAATTAAATTCAGAATTACATTAAAATTATTAAATTCTAAGCAAAATACAGTTAGACTTAAGAATAAACTATAAAAAATAGATGAGGAAGAAAAATAGATGGAAAATTTAATTATAGATGAGACAAAATATACACCAAAGATTACATTAGATGCTAATCGTGGTACTATTAGTTTAGTTGGTAAGTCATATCCTGAAAATACATTTGAGTTTTATGAACCAATGATGAAGTGGATTGCTCAATATTTTGAAGAAGCAGCACAAAGTGTAACAACAGTAAATATGGAGATAACATATTTTAACTCAAGTAGTTCAAAATTATTTTTTGATTTTTTTGATTTACTTGAGGAAGCAAATGAAAATCATACTATAAAAATCAATTGGATTTTTGATGAAGAAAATGAAAGTGCAGAAGAAGCAGGAGAAGATTTTATAGAAGATTTTGAAGATTTAGATATAAAATTAGTATCAAAATAACACAAGCTTAGTCTTGAATAAATACCCCAAATGGATAATTTGGGGTATTTTTTTTATTTTAAATAATTTTAATTAAAAAAATATTAAGTAGGATCAAATAATTATAATAGCATTTGAAATAGAATAAAAATTTAAAATAAGGATTTTAGAGTATGGGCGAAAAGAAAAATGAAACTATATTTATATTAGAAAGTAAATTTAATGAGTTTAGTGAAGAATTTTCAACTCTTTTACAAGATTATAAACGAAAAAGTAAAAGATTAGATAGGATTATTAAATTAAGTGATAAACAACAATTTGATATGATAAAATTAAATGAACAACTAGATCAATATAAAAACCATTTAGAAAACCTTGTTGATGAAAAAACAAAAGAGCTTCAAGATCTAAATAAAAATCTTGAACAAAGAGTTCAAGAGGAGGTTGAAGCAAATAGAAAAAAAGATCAACATCTACACGATCAAGCAAAATTTGCTCAATTAGGAGAATTAATAGGTAATATAGCTCATCAATGGAGACAACCATTAAATGCTATTAGTACAACAGTAAGTGGTATGCAAGCTATGAGAGAGTTAGGTATGTATGATCAAAAAGAGGAAGATGAAGGATTAAAGATTATTTTTGAACGAACTCAATATCTTTCAGGAGTAATTAATAATTTTAGAGATTTTATAGAACAAAAACATGAAAAAGAGAATATTCTATTACAAAATCTTATTATCTCAACAGTAGATATAGTAAAATCATCACTAGAAAATGAGATTATAGAACTTCAACTTGATCTACAAGAGGAAGATATAGAACTTTTAAGTATTCCTAGTGAGCTTTCAAATGTATTAATAACATTGATTAAAAATAGCAAAGATGCTTTAGCAAAAGTAGATAATAAAAAGAAAAAAATTATAAAAATAACTTTAACTAAAAAAGATAATAATATTAATATTATAGTATTTGATAATGCAAATGGAATAGATAAAGATATTTTACCTAAAATTTTTGATCCATATTTTACAACAAAACATCAATCACAAGGTACTGGTCTTGGGCTGTATTTAGCAAAAAAAATAGTTGAAGAAAAATTAAATGGAACACTTGAAGTTTTAGAAACTTCATCTAAAGGAACACAGTTTATTATATCTATAAAACAGGTTTAAATATATTTTAGATATAATTACCAAAAAATTGCACAATTAATAAGTAGGAGTAAACTTGATAACTTTAAAAGAAGCGTTAACATTAGATGAAGAGCAATTAAATTTATTTAAAATAGATTTAGCAAAGAAAATTGATGAAAATAAAAAAATAGGTGCTTATATAGAGCAATTTGTTGGTAATGATATTAAAAGTTCTAGTAGTGGAGTTCCCATAGCTATAAAAGATAATATAAATATAAAAGGTCAAGAGCTTACTTGTGGAAGTAATATTTTAAAGGGTTA
>JAMOPZ010000227.1 GCA_027064245.1 Campylobacterales bacterium | reverse complement strand
AAAGTACTTAACATGGAGAGTCCGTAAAAAGTATGACGAAGATTTAATAAAAAAGTTGCTACTCCTATCTCAAGTATAGTTGCTTGTGAGGCAAAAAGACCAAGAGCCAAAAATTGCCCTGCTCCAGCAAAGATAAAAAGAGACATAAAAAAAGCATAATACCAAGGAATAAGCAATTTTGAGAGTAACAATCCAAAAGCCATACCCAATGGAATATAACCCATTAAAACTGGTATGGTCATTTTAAATATAGAAAAAAAGCTCATCTATTTTTTTAAATATTGATTTATATAATTTTTTCTATTATCAGTTTTCTCTATGACTTTATTATTTGGCTCATCTTTAGGTTTTACATCATCAAAATACAAAGCATCAACAATAAATATGACCAAAATTATTAAGGCAAAAGGAACTAAAATTAACAATTTAATTATCTTTTGAGCTGATTTACAGTTTGCAACATTTCATCACTTGTTGTAATAGCTTTTGAATTTGCCTCATAAGCACGCTGACCAGTAATAAGATCTGTCATCTCTTCAACAAGTTGTACATTACTCATCTCTACAAACTGCTGTCTTGTTTGACCCATACCATCTAAACCTGGTGTACCTGTAATAACATCACCAGAAGCTGACGTATTTAAATAGTTATTGTCACCTAAAGAGTGTAATCCTGCTGGATTAATAAAATTTGCTAGTTCTATTTGTCCTATTGCTGTCATATCAGTTTGTCCAGCTTGCAAAACAGATATAGTTCCATCTGTTCCAATAGAAATTTGTGTTGCATCTTCTGGAACTGTTACTTCTGGAAGCATTTTATAGCCATCTGAATTAACAATACTTCCATCACGGTCTAACTTAAATGACCCATTTCTTGTATATGCAGTAGTCCCATCAGGAAGCTGAATTTGAAAAAAACCTTTTCCTGTTATTGCCATATCAAGATCATTCCCTGTCTCTTTAAAGTTACCTTGTGTAAACTGTTTAGAAATTGCCGTAGGACGAACTCCTAAACCAACTTCAATTCCCGTAGGCGATACTGTTGTAGCACTGGTTGAAGTTCCTGCATACTCCATAGTTTGATACATTAAGTCTGCAAACTCAGCACGCTGTTTTTTATAACCAATAGTATTTACATTTGAAATATTATTTGAAGTTACATCTATTTGTGTCTGCTGTGCAATCATTCCTGTTGCTGCTGTATATAATGACCTTATCATTTTATTATCCTTATGCTCTTGTTTGTGCTAATTTATTTATTGCATCATTGTTAAGATCATTCATATGTGAAGTCATAACCTTTTGATACATTTCTACCATTCTACTTGACTCAATAAGTCCTACCATCTCATTTACTGGATTTATATTACTTGTTTCTAAAAAACCTTGGGCTACTACATCTGCATCTTGTAAATCTTTTATATCTTTTATATCATTAAATTTATATAGACTCGTACCCTCTTTAGTTAAAGTTTTCACATCACCACTTTGAGCTATAAAAAGTCTTCCTGTTGGCACTTCTCCTTGATCAAATCCATTAACAATATCTGCTGAGTATATATTTCCTGTTTTATCAACTGTAAAAGTATTATTTGTCTCTACTTTAATATACTGCCCATTTTGAAAATAAGTTGATGGAAGAACAGGAAATCCATCTTTTGTAGTAAGTACTCCATCATTATTGATAACAAATGAGCCATCTTGTGTTAATCTAACACCATCCGGTGTCTCAACCATAAAAAAAACATCTTCTCTCTTAAGTGCAAAGTCAAGACTGTTTCCAGTAGCTTTTAATCCACCTTGTCTAAACTCAACATACTGCTCACTCACTTGAGGGACTCTATCAATAGAACCATTTAAATACTTTGCAGCTTCTTTAGTATTGTTTTTAATCGGCATTTTATCTTGATACTCTTGATAAATTCTTTTAAAATCTCCTATAACAACATCATCTCGTTTAAATGCAGTCGTATTTACATTGGCTAAATTGTTTGATATAACATCAAGTTTATTAAACTGTGTTACCATAGCCCCTGCGGTTGTATAATATCCGTTTTGCATAAATATTCCTTTTATTATATGTTAATTAAAGCAACTAGTGTTCCTTCTTTTATTTATATTTTTTGTTTAAGATTTTTTAGCTATAATTTTGATTCTACAACTGTTAATAAAGGAATTA
>JAMOPZ010000226.1 GCA_027064245.1 Campylobacterales bacterium | reverse complement strand
AGATTTAAATCTAATAATCCATTATTTTTTAGTGTTTTAAAAAGTTTAAGATATCTTATTTTACCATTTATGATAAATTTTGATTCATCTCTAAAGAGCATATTGATTAAATTTTTATTAATCTGATACTCTTTTGTTGGTATATATGATATAATTTTTTCTTGTAATATACTACTATATAAAGTAGTAGTAACTAATATAAAAAAAACTATATTTTTCATAACTTATTTATCTTAATTGGTGTATTAATATTCCAGCAGCAACTGATACATTTAAACTATCAAAATTATTTTTCATATCAATAGATACTTTTAAATCAAGTTTTTTCTTTAGTTTATTTGATAAACCTGTAGATTCATTTCCTAAAAATAGTGCAATGGGCTGTTCTTTATCTCTTTGGATAGTGGTTATATCGTATCCATTCATATCTGCACCAATTAGTTTAAAGCCAACTTGTTTTAGTTCATTTGCTAGATCATAGCTATTTTCACATAAAGCAATAGGAAGATCCAACATAGCACCACTACTAGTTCTTACAACTCCTGATGGATTAAAGTTTTTTAATCCAGAGATCACTAAACTATTTGCTCCTAGTGCATAAGCACTTCGTACAATGGCACCAATATTACCTACATCACTTAATCCATCTAGGATAATGATAAAATCATCTTGTTTTATAGAGGATAATGAAGTAAATTCAAATTCATCTATCTCTAGTAAAAAACCTTGGTGATTTCCACCTTTTGCTAAAGCTTGTGCTTTTTTATTGTCAGGTCTTATTATTTTGACACCAATATCCATAAACTTTTTAAAAAGTTTTTTATCTAAATCTTTTGTAAGAAATATCTGTTTTATTATCTTTGGGTGGTGTTCTAAAATATAAAATACCACTTGCTTTGAGTATACTATCATAAAATCATTGTATCTAAAAGTTGCTTATGATATAATAAGAAAAAAATTTAAAGGTGGCAAATGGAATTTGGAACATTAACTTTAATAATGTTATTTGATCTTATTGTTTTTTGGAAGCTAGTATCACTTGTATATTCAAAGCAATGGGATGTTGTAAGCTCAAAAATAATTTTTTCTATTATTACAGCTATGGTGTGTGTATCTGCAGTATCTTTTTTATCAGATAATTTTGAAGGTAAAGAGAAAGCTATGCTTTTAATTTTTGGTAGTATGTTTAGTTTGATTATTATACTTCTAAATCTTTGGATGTTTTCATTAGTAAGAAAGATGAAATATGTAGAAGCTACAATACCACTTTCTGCATATCAAGAGTTAAAAAAATATGGAGGAGAGTTAAAAGAGGACAAAATGATATGTTTGATACCTAGAAAAGATATTTTTGATATAGATCAATTTTTAGTAAATGCAAAAGAGTCTCAAAGAGCTTTAGATGAACAAGCTAAGCTAGAACAGTTAGAAAGTACAAAAGTAGAAATAGAAGGATAAACAATGGTAAAAAAAATATTAATAACAGCAGTATGTAGTGGTATTATAAATGCTCAAATGATTAGTGTAACAGAACAAATAGCAGTTACAAAACCATATACTACAAAAGTAAAAGTAGGTCAACAATGTTATGAAGATACAGTAGAGGAGCTTGTTCCTTGTGATAATCAGCAAGATACTAACTCTTTAGGTGTAGATACTTTAATAGGTGCAGTTATAGGTGTAGCTGTAGGTAATCAAATAGGAAGGGGAAATGGTAGAGCTGTAGCTAAAGTAGTAGGTGGACTAGGTGGAGCATATGCTGCAAATCAATCAAGAAATTCAAATATGTGTAAAACTTATCGTAAAGTTACTAAATGTAAGCCTAAATATGACTATGTAACAAAAAATATAACTGTAGGATATAAAAATTGTGCTATGTTCAAAGGTCAAAGAGTATGTAAAGAGACTAAAGAGCCACTTGAATACTTAAATGTAACTCAACGAATATATGTACATTAGTCTAAATGTAAAAAATAGAAATAGTTTTAAAAATTTATACTATAAATAAGTTATATTAAATAATTACTAAAGCATTATTGGTATAAAATATAAAAATTTTAATTTTTAGTTAAAAGTTATAAATTATAACTAAAATAAAATGGAGATAGATATGGAAGATGTAAACTTAGTTTTAGAGTCACTTAAGTTTATGGTTTTAGGTATGGGTGTTGTATTCATA
>JAMOPZ010000225.1 GCA_027064245.1 Campylobacterales bacterium | reverse complement strand
TAAATGGTAATTTTGATACATTAAGAACACTTATAAGTGGAGATAGTGTAGCAGTACAAAATCTAGTGCAAGACTTTTCTGCATTAAACCTTGAAGAGGAAACCAACTTTAAATCTTTGATGTTTTATCTAGGACTTGTAACTATTAAAAATAAAGAGTTTTCTTTAAATCTGCATATACCAAATGAAACAGTAAAAAGGATAGATATAGATTTTTTAAGAGATACTTTAAAAGTGGAAGATATGTTTAATTTAAGAGTTTCACATCTTGAAGATCATTTTAAAAACTTTGCATTAGATGGTGATCTAGAAATATTTAAGTTTTTAGCCAATCAGATAAAAATCAACTCTTCAATTAGAGATTATATATACAAAGAGCAACATATAAAATCTATGTATTTATCATATCTCTCATTAGTGCCATACTATATAATTAAATCAGAATTAGAACTAAACAAAGGGTTTGCAGATATACTTATAAAACCATTTAATAATGACTATATTAAATACTTTGGTTTATTAGAGTTTAAATATATAAAAAGAGAAGATGAAGTTACAAAAGATAAAATAGATACTTTAGTACAAGAAGCTACAAAGCAACTAGAAAAATATCAAGATGATGAACTTTTACAACCATATCTACAAAAAGGTATAGAATTAAAAAAAGTTGTGTTAGTATTTCATGGGTGGGAATTAATTTATTGCAAGGAAGTGTAATAGCTTAAAATGTAATAATAAATATTGACTATTTTACCATAAGGTCAATAGTAAAAATTAAAGAAAAAGGAACAAAAATGAATTTTAAAAAAGTGTTATACGGTTGTATTTTATCATCAAGCTTATTATGTGCAAATAATATACTTCAAGCTCAATTAGATGATATATTAATTGCTACAGAGGATTATCCACCAATTAGTTTTAAAAATAAAGATAAAAAAGCAGATGGGTTAGCATCTGAAGTTGCATACAGTATTATGGATAAATTACATATGAAACAAAAAATACATGTATGGCCATGGGCTAGGGACTACAAGCTTCTAAAAAAAGGACCAAATTATTTAGTATTTTCAGTAAGTAGAACAAAAGAAAGAGATAAGTTATTTCAATGGGTTGGTCCTATTTATTCTATGAAAACAGGATTTTATACAAAAAAAGACTCTTCTATTAAAATAAATAATTTAGAAGATGCAAAAAAAGTATCTAAAATTGGTACATATTTTGAATCGTTTGATGAACAATATTTAGAAAGTAAACATTTTTTAAATCTTGAATCATCAAGAAACAATATCTTAAATATAAAAAAACTTATGATGGGACGATTTGATGTAATAACAGCTACAAATGTGACAATAAAAGCTATGGTTGAAAAAGCTGGTTATGATATGAAAGATATTAATAATGTATATAATTTTATGAATGTTGGAGTATATTTTGCATTTTCAAAAGATGTACCATTTGAAGTTGTAGATGCCTGGAGAAAAGAGCTTGAAAAAATGAGAAATAATGGGGAGTTGCAAAATATAAGAAGTAAATGGTTGAAATAATGAAGAAATTAATACAATGAATTTGAAGTTATTTATACCCTAAAAGAGGGGCAACTGTATTATGCATTCAATAAAAATACAGATGATAAGATTATCAAAGCTTATCAGCAAGCATTAGATGCTATTAAAGCAAATGGTATTTATAATAAAATTATAAATAGTAATAAATAACAAATAAGGGAGATAAGTTTGAAAAATAGTATTGTATATAAAACAGCATTAGCAGTTTCACTAGCATTAGCACTTGTGATGATAAGTGTAGGATGGATTATTTATTCTAATCAATCTGAGATAATTAAGCAATTAGAAGATGATAAAAAACAAACAATACTAAAATATATTAACAATGCAGAATCTGAAAAACTTGATGTGGTATTGACAAACATAGAAAATATATCAGAATCATTGACAAATACATTATCAGGTGCGTTATATAACTCAGATATGAATAGTGCTAAAAGCAGTATTTTAAATCTTATTGATAATGATAGTATAGTAGCAGTTAGTATGTATGATTCAACTATTGATGAGTTTTTTTTAGTTGCAGTAAAACAAAATGATAATATAAAATTTTCAAATAAATTACCAAAAGATATAAAAAAATATAAATTTTTTAGATTTGATATGGAAGCTGATG
>JAMOPZ010000224.1 GCA_027064245.1 Campylobacterales bacterium | reverse complement strand
TATTAAAAGAATATATAGGAGCTAGAGCTTGTAGTGTTGATTATATTCCACTCTTAGGTGAGGTTATAAATAGTAAACAAACTATAGAAGATTTTCCATACCTAAAACATGGTACTTATGTACAAGAGAGTAGATTTACTAGATATAAAAATCTATATATATTAAATGGTGTTGGGGGAAGAGGCTTTGTTTTAGCTCCATATTTAGCAAAAATATTAACAGATTTTATAATAAACAAAAAAGAGATAGATACAAAATTATTAACAAATAGATTGTTTTTAAGATATATTAAAAAAACAAAATAATACTATAAGATAAAATCTTATAGTACTAATGGTTGATAGATATTATTTGGATTTACATCCCTTGGTTTTTGTTCAAGATGAATAATCTCATCAGTTTGTATTGTTGAATAAGTAGCAGATTTTATTATGATACCTGTTTTTAACTCTACTAAATTAAGATATAAAATAAGCTGTCTTTGTGTAAAAGCATAAGTTCCTACAAGAGCATAGGTACAGTTTAAAAGATTAGTAGTTTTTAAGTCTTGAACTTTTCTTGAAAATAGTTTTGTACCTGCTTTACCAATTTTAAGATACTTCATATACTCTATTTGTTTTACTTTTAGATTATACTTTTGAGTAACATGTGTTTTTATTTCACTTGAAAGTAAAAAACCAAGCTCAGAGAAATTTTCTAAATACTCTAAATTAGTAAAATCTATTACATAAATTGGAGTTTTTTTAGATAATTGTTTAATAGTAGGTTCCAACTGTGTAATTAGTATATCTGTAACTTTACTAAAATCAGTTACTGCAGTTGAATGTTGATATTTAAATTTATATGAATCTGTATATTCATTGATTAAAGAGCAACCTTCAAAAAAGAAAGTTACTACAAATATCCCTAATATAAACTTGAGTTGTCGCATATTCCATCTTTACATGTTTGAGTTGGGCAATTTACTGGATTACATTTATCTGATATTATTTTCATAGGAGCTTCCTCTTGACAAATACCACTTAGACATTGTCTTGTAGGACATTTTTGTACAGAACACCCATCTGTTGTAATAGATATACCATTATCTCTTCTTGGTGCTTTATCATAACATAGATCAAAAAGCTTACAATCTACTGGATGATATATTATCCTAGCAGTTGAGATAACCTCTCCTGTTTCAGAATCTAAAATTCTAGCATTAATAAGAAGATTTTTTTCTTCAAATTTTACATAAGTACCAACTACTACATATTCAACTGCTTCTATATGATCTTTTAGTTTTTCTACATCTCTTGTAAGATGAAACTCTCCATCTCCATTTACAGAAACTGCATCTTGACCTCTAAAATCAATAATTTTAAAATTTCTTATATGAAGTTCATTAAACATACTTTCACCTAAAAGTCTTCCAAAAGTAGTTGTTTTATTTAATTGATTTAGATCTACAAATGATGTTAAGATAACACTTGTATTTTTATCTTTATTTGTATTTGATGTAAATAACTCATCTGCAATAGCATAAATAGCACCATTTAAATCTTGATAAATCCTATTTGTCTTCGCATATGGATCATGATAATCACCCTTTCTTACTTTATCAAGTGTAGGATCACTTGAACTTTTAAATAGATTAAGACTAGGCATTGAACACCCAGAAAACATAAATACAACCATTAAGCTAAAAAATATAAAACTTTTAACCACTAAACATCCTTTAATTAAAATTTAGAAGTTATTATACAATAATTTAACTTAATCCTCTTAAATTTATCGTAAAAATTTTAGTGTTGTATCTATAAGGTCATCATCATCACGACTTGGAGATTTTATAACTTTTTTTGTATCATTCTCATAAATTATAGATATATTTATATCAAAGTTACTTATAGTTTTAATATCTTTATTTAAGGCTTCAAGTTTAATAATAATAAGATCTATAAATTGAGCTGTAGGGGTATCAAGTTTACCAAATCTGTCCTCCATCTCATCTTGTATCTCATAAACTTCTGGTTTGGTTTTTGCTCTACTTAGTCGTCTGTAAAGTTCTAGTCTTATTCTATCTTCACTTATATAATCACTTGATATAAATGCTGTAATAGATAGTTTTATATCTACAGATTTTTCTTCTTGTTGTACTTCACCACTTAAAATTGCAATTGCATCTTCTAACATTTTAAGA
>JAMOPZ010000223.1 GCA_027064245.1 Campylobacterales bacterium | reverse complement strand
AATTTTAACCTTTCAACTCTTAGATGAATTGAAAAACAGAACTAACAAATAGTAGTTTTGATGTGAAAAATGGAAAACAAGATTATGGAAAACAATTTAATGATAATTATCATTATGGAAAACAAAAAATAGGAAAACAAAAATGGAAAACAAAAAACATTACTTATTTACAAGCGAAGTAGTAAGTCCAGGTCACCCAGATAAATGTGCAGATATCATAGCAGATAGTATAGTAGATAAACTAATCATTGGCGATAGCAAAAGTAGAGTTGCCTCTGAGGTATTTGTAGCAGGTCGCCATGTAGTTATTGGTGGAGAGGTAACCTCTCATACAAATATGACTACAGAAGATTATACAAAATTAGTACATGATGCATTAGCAAAAATAGGATACAATGGTAACCCATATTTTTCAAAGCAAGAGTGTCTTCATCCTGAAGATTTAGAAGTACAAGTACTTTTAAATAGACAATCTCCTGATATAAATCAAGGTGTAGATCAAGAAGATGGAGAAACAGGAGCTGGAGATCAAGGAATAATGTTTGGTTATGCAGATTGTGAAACTAAAAATTTTATGCCAAGTGCTATAACATATGCTAGAATTTTAATGGAAAAAGTATATAAATATGCATTAGAAAATCCAGATAAATTAGGTGTTGATATAAAAACTCAAGTTACTATGGATTATTTTACAAAAGAGAATTTTGAAAATAGCAAACCTCAAAAAATAGATACTATAGTAGTTTCAGCACCTTGTGTTGCTTCTATGAATATAGATGAAGTAAGAAAACTTATACAAACTCTTATAGATGATGCAGATTTACCAAAAGATATGTATAATAAAAATAATTGTACAATACATATAAATCCAACAGGAAAATATGTATCACATAGCTCACTTCATGACAGTGGTTTAACAGGACGAAAACTAATAGTTGATAGTTTTGGAGGATATTCACCAATAGGTGGTGGTGCACAAAGTAGTAAAGACTATACAAAAGTTGATAGAAGTGGACTTTATGCAGCTAGATATATAGCAAAACATATAGTAGCTGCTAAACTTGCAACTAAATGTGTAGTACAAATATCATATGCAATAGGTGTTGCAAAACCAACCTCAATAGCAGTTGATACATATGGTACACATACATCTTTAGATGATGATCAATTATCAACATTTATAGAAGATAATTTTGCACTTACACCAAATTGGATAACAAAGAAGTTTAATCTTGATAAACCTAGCAATGATACATTTTTATATGCAGATGTAGCAGCACGAGGTCAAGTGGGTCAAGAGGATTATCCATGGGAACAATTAGACAATTTACCATTATTTGAGAAATTAAAAGCTTAATTTTGATATAATGCACAAGAAAATATAATACAAGGATATATTATGGATTTTACTTTAAATGATTTTTTTAACAAAATAAAATCAGATGTACTAGATATGCAAGGGAAAAAAGAGACTCCACCAAAGGTTCAAAGCCATTGGATAAAGTGTCCATCTTGTAGCTCTTTATTATTTTTTAAAGAGGTTGAAAGCTTAAATCATATTTGTCCTAAATGTAATTTTCATATGCGAATTGGAGCTAATAAAAGAATAGAACTTTTAAGTGATAAAGATAGTTTCGTAGAATTTGATGAACAATTACACCCTACAGATCCTATACAATTTGTAGATAGTAAGTCATATAAAAAACGACTTGAAGAGGCATTTAAAAAAACTGGTCATACATCTTCTGTTATATCTGGAGAGTGTACCATAAATGGATTAGGTGTTCAACTTGTAGTTTTTGATTTTTCTTTTATGGGTGGATCTTTAGGATCAGTTGAGGGTGAAAAGATAGTTCGTGCTTGTAATAGAGCTTTAGAAAAAAATCAAGGTGTTATTATTGTAAGTGCAAGTGGAGGAGCGAGAATGCAAGAGAGTACATTTGCTTTAATGCAAATGGCAAAAACAAGTGCTGCTTTAAAAAAACTTGATAATGCAGGTTTACCATTTATCTCAATACTTACAGATCCTACTTTTGGTGGAGTTTCTGCTTCATTTGCATTTTTAGGAGATATTATTATGGCAGAGCCTGGTGCATTAATAGGTTTTGCAGGTGCGAGAGTTATTAAACAAACTATTGGTGCAGATCTTCCTGATGGTTTTCAAAAAGCTGAATTTTTACTAGAACATGGATCAATTGATATGGTAACAGCACGAAATGATATGAAACAAACAGTTTATGATTTTTTAAAGATATTTTATAAAAGTGAGTAATGACTCCTATATATGCATTGTGTGATTTTGAGTTATTAACTAAATATAATATCTCTTTTTCACAATATATTCAAAAAATCACATCTTATAATATTGTATATATTCAATATAGAGATAAACAAAACAATACACAACTTCAAAAACAAAATCTTTTAACTTTAAAATCACTTACAAATATCCCAATAATTATCAATGATAATTTAGACCTTTTAGATATAGCAAATGGTATTCATATGGGACAAGAAGATTTAATAAGATTAAAATCTAATTTAAATATAGAAAATAATTTATTGTTTTTTAAATTTTTAAAAAGAAAATATCCAAAAAAAATATTTGGATTATCAACCCATAATGAATTAGAAATTTTAGAAGCAAATAAATTAGATCTTGATTATATAGGTTTAGGTGCATATAGAGATACTTCTACAAAAACGGATATTAAAAATATCTTAGGTTCTAAAATATCTTATCTTGCAAAAATATCAAATCACCCTGTAGGGGCTATAGGTGGTGTTAAAATTATGGATACAATAGATAATATATCTTATAATGTTATTGGTAGTGATTTACTTAAGTAAGTTATAAGTAATTTTTCAGTAAAATTGACTTTCATTTTCTACAGCCTTGGGAAGTTTTTATAAAATTTAGAGATTAAATTTTATAAAGAGTTGGCTACAAAAGTGGTTGTAAGCCTATAGAATTTGAAAAAATTTAATTTAAAGGATAGCTTTATGAAAGTAAGAGCTTCAGTTAAAAAGATATGCGACAAATGTAAAATTGTCAAAAGAAAAGGGATCACAAGAGTAATTTGTGAGAATAAAAAACATAAACAAAGACAAGGATAATAAGTATGGCTAGAATTGCAGGTACTGACTTACCAAACAAAAAAAGAATGGAGTATGCATTAACATATATTTTCGGTATAGGTTTACATACATCAAGACTAATCTTAGATGCTACAGGGATCTCATATGATAAAAGAGCACATGAATTAACAGAAGATGAAATTGCTGCTATTAGAAATGAAATTCAAGAAAAATATATGGTTGAAGGGGACTTAAGAAAAAAAGTTGCCATGGATATCAAAGCACTTATGGGATTAGGTTCATATAGAGGTCTAAGACATAGAAGAGGATTACCTTGTAGAGGGCAAAAAACAAAAACAAATGCACGAACAAGAAAAGGTAAAAAGAAAACTGTTGGCGCAGCGGCTAAATAAGGATAACTAATATGGCAAAAAGAAAAGTAACTAGAAAAAAAGTTGTAAAGAAAAATATTGCAGATGGTATAGTTCATATTGCAGCAACATTTAATAATACAATGGTAACAGTAACAGATAATGCAGGAAATGCAATAGCATGGTCAAGTGCTGGAAACTTAGGTTTTAAAGGTAGTAAAAAATCAACACCATTTGCAGCAACAGCAGCAGTTGAAGATGCACTACAAAAAGCTATGGAACATGGTATTAAAAATGTAGGTATTAAAGTACAAGGACCAGGAAGCGGAAGAGACACTGCAGTTAAATCTATAGGAGCTATAGAAGGTATTACTGTAAGATGGTTCAAGGATGTTACACCATTACCACATAATGGATGTCGACCTCCAAAAAGAAGAAGAGTATAAGGAGTAAGGTATGGCAAGATATAGAGGACCTGTTGAAAAACTAGAAAGAAGACTTAATGCTGACCTAGGACTTAAAGGTGAAAGAAGACTTAATGGTAAGTCTGCATTAGAAAAAAGACCGTTTGCACCAGGACAACATGGACAAAGAAGAACAAAATTATCAGAATATGGTTTACAACTTCAAGAAAAGCAAAAAGCAAAAATTCTTTATGGTGTAGGTGAAAAACAATTTAGAATGTACTTTAAAGCTGCAGCAAGACAAGAGGGTAATACAGGAGCTAATCTTATTACTTTAATAGAAACACGACTTGATAATGTAGTATATAGAATGGGATTTGCAACAACAAGAGCAAATGCTAGACAATTTGTAACTCATGGACATATATTAGTTGATGGTAAAAAAGTAGATATTCCATCATATATGGTAAAACCAGGGCAAAAAATTGAAGTAAAAGAAAAATCAAAAACAAATACTCAAATAGTAAGATCATTAGAACTTACAAATCAAACTGGAATTTCTGATTGGGTAGATGTAGATAAAACAAAAGTATTCGGAATTTTTACAAGAATCCCTACTAGAGAAGAAGTAGTTATACCTGTGGAAGAAAGATTAATTGTTGAGTTATATTCTAAATAGTAAACATATATAATAAAGGAAAACATATGAAAAAATTTGTAAATGCTCCATTTTTACCAACAGAGGTAGAAATAGAACAAATTACTGAAAATAGTGCTATTATTAGTGCTTTTCCTTTTGAAAGTGGGTATGCTATTACTTTAGCTCATCCATTAAGAAGATTATTGATGAGTAGTTCAGTAGGATATGCTCCAATTGCTGTAAAAATAGATGGTGCAAAACATGAGTTTGATTCTATAAGAGGTATGTTAGAAGATATCGCTATTTTTATTATAAATTTAAAAGAGGTTAGATTTAAAATAAAAAGTGATCAAGAGCAACTAGAGATTGAATATTCTTTTTCTAATGCTAGAGAGATCAAAGGTATTGACTTAGAAAATGATGATATAGAAGTGATAAATCAAGATCATCATTTAGCTACTATTAATAGTGATTGTACATTAAATTTTTCTATTATTGTACAAAAAGGGATAGGATATATTGCTAGTGAAGATCTAAGAGATTTAGTTCCTAATGATTTTATACCATTAGATGCATTTTTTACACCTGTAAAAAAAGTAACTTATGATATTCAAAAGATGCTAGTAGAAGATAATCCTAACTATGAAAAAGCTATTTTTACAGTTACAACAGATGGGCAGATATCTCCTATTGATGCATTTAAAGAAGCAGTTTCTACTATGTATGCTCAGATGTCAGTATTTAATAAAGTATTTGATCTATCTGAAGTTAAATTAGTAGAAGCAAATGCAACAGAAAATACAACAGATCTAAAAGATTTAATTGTAAAAATTGAAGATTTAAATTTAAGTGCAAGAAGTTTTAACTCTCTTGATAGAGCTGGTATAAAATTTGTTGGTGATTTAGCACTTATGAGTGAAGTTGAAGTAAAAAGTATAAAAAATCTTGGTAAAAAATCTTTAGAGGAGATATCTGAAAAATTTTCAGATATAGGGTATCCAATAGATAGTACTTTAGATGAAGATACAGCTTCTGCTTTAAGAAAAAAATTAGAACAACTAAAAGCATAAAAAGAAAGGGTTAAAAAGATGAGACATAAGCACGGATATAGAAGGCTTAATAGAACTTCTTCTCATAGAAAAGCATTATTAGCTAATATGGCTATTGCAATTATTGAGAGAGAAAAAATTGAAACAACTTTGCCTAAAGCAAAAGAGTTAAAAAGATATATTGAAAGATTAATAACAAAGGCATCTTCTGGTGATCTTAATTCACATAGAGCTGTATTTGCTTATTTACAAGATAAAGCAGCTACAAATAAACTTGTAACTGAAATTGCTCCTAGATATACTGAGAGAAATGGTGGTTATACATCTGTAATAAAAACAAGAATTAGAAGAGGTGATGCTACACAAATGGCTTATATATCATTTGTATAGTATATATTATTCTATAAATAAAAAAGCCTACTTTTTTAAGTAGGCTTTTTTTATTTCTTAAAAAAAGGGTATTTATGTTAAATCTTTGTATAAGTGCAATATCTTCAAATAGTGGTAAAACTATTTTAACAACTGCTTTATTATATTATTTTAGAAAAAAAGCTAGAGCCTATAAGATAGGTCCTGATTTTATAGATCCTCAATTTCATAAATTTGTAAGTGGAGATGCTAGTATAAATCTTGATAGTTTTATTATGAATGAAGCTCAGGTTAAATGGATATTTAATTATTATAAAAAAGATATAAATATAGTTGAAGGTGTTATGGGATTTTATGATGGAGAAGATAAAGGGTGTAGTTCATATAGTATATCAAAATTACTTCAAATTCCTACAATTCTAGTCCTTGATGGTAGTGGAAGCTATATTACTCTTAGTGCTGTTTTAAAAGGTATGCTTGATTATAAACAAAATAATACTATAAAAGCTGTAGTATTAAATAAATTATCATCATGGGCACATTATGAACTTATAAAAAAACAATTAAAAAAAGATCATCCAGATATTTTAATAGTTGGTTGGATAAAAAAAGATATTCAAAGCTTACAAAATACCCACTTAGGATTAGATTTAAATGATTTAAAAAAAATAGAAAAAATCTCACAAGATATTTTACAATATATTGATATAAAGCTTTTAGAAACTTTAAAAATCAATATTGATTATAATATACCTTATCCATTTGATTATATAGAAAAAAAAGATAAACATTTAGCTATAGTTTATGATCAAAATTTCTCTTTTTTATATTATGATAATTTAAAATTATTTCAAGAGATATACTCTAAAGTAACTATTGTAGATAGTACAAAAGATCACATCATACCTAATGATGCTAACTATGTATATATATGTGGTGGCTATATAGAAACTACTCTTTCATATAATAGAGTAAAAAATAGTATAAATTTTAGAAATTCATTAATAAAACATGCAAAAACAAAATCAATATATGCAGAGTGTGCAGGACTACTTTATCTTGGAAATTATGTTGATAATAAAAAATTTAGTGGTATTTTAGATATAGATTTTATACTATGTAAAAAACGAGTAAGAGTAGGATATTATTATAATTGCCAAAATATAAAAGGTCATGCTTTTCATTATACAAAACCAAAAGATATAAAAGATGGATTTTGTAAGTTATCAAAAAAAAGTAATGGTAAAGGTGAAGTTGCATCTTGGAGTAAAAATAAAGTATATGGGACATATTTACATACTATGTTTAGAAATAATATAAAATTATTGGATCAATATTTTATAAAATAACTATTTAATAATTGAAATGTTACAATATTAAAAAAAATTTAAGGGGTTTTATGCCATTTGTTCTAAAAAAGTTTCCTGTAATTCAAGGTAAAAAAATACAACAATTTTTAATAGATGATGCAAAATTATCTTTAAGTGATGCTCAAAGATATATTGCAAAAGCTAGAGTTTTTGATGAAAATGGAAAGCGATTACAAAATGGTGAAAAATTAAAAGGAAAATTTATTCAAGTAGCTATGTTTGAAGGGATTACAAAAGGATTAAAACCTATATTTCAAACATCTGATTTTGCTTTTTTTGATAAACCAAGTGGAGTTATGGTTCATCCAACTTCAAGAAATACTATATATTCACTTTTAGATGAGATAAGATACCATTTTGGAGAAAATGCAAATTTAGCACATAGAATAGATCAAGAAACATCAGGTTTAGTTCTTGTAACAAAACATAAATATAGTGATATGATTTTAAAAAATATGTTTGAAACAAAACAATATAGAAAAAAATATATAGCTATAGTTGATGGAAAATTAGATAAAACAATTGAGATAAATAAACCTATAAAAAAAGATGGAAATAGTATTATAGGTGTTAAGATGTGTGTAGCTGATGATGGAAAAGAATCATTTACGACTATTGTACCACTTACATATGATATTGTAAAAAATCAAACATTAGTAGAAGCTATCCCACTAACAGGAAGACAACATCAAATAAGAGTACACTTAAATTATATAAATCATACCATAATAGGTGATCCTATTTATGGTGTTAGTGAACAAATAGCAGATCAATATCTTCTGAAAAAATTAGATCAAAAAATAAGAGAAAAAGAGACAAAAGCAAAAAGATTAATGCTTCATTCCAATTATTTGGAATTTTTTTATAATAATCTGAATTATAAAATTTATTCTAAGTTAAAAATGGTATGATTTAGTTAATGAAAAATAAAATATTAACTTTAATAGAACAAGCTTGTTCTGATAAAACAAAATTCAACGATTTAAAAGCAATATATGAGTTGTATGATAATCTTCAGTATGGTGAAGATATAAAAGATATGGCAGGTATTTTGTATAATTGGTTAGTATCAAACTATAAAATAGATAATTTTAATTTTTCATTGTTTAATACAAAATCTAATCATAATGAAATTATTATAAAACATGGTGAAGAGTTTTTTTTAGATGGAGAGTTGTCTTTTTATTTTATTATTAATACCCATACTGAAATAAATGCAGTAGTATCTTTTAATACCTCTTCTTTAGAACAGTATAATTATATAAATAGATCCCAAGATCTTATAGATATAACTTTTTTTCAAATATCGCCAATTTTACAAAATGGCATTACAAAAGAACATCATATAGAAGTTTCATCAATAGATAGTGTAACACATGTATACAATAGACGTTATTTAATAGAACATATTCATAAAATTATATCTTTATCAAACAAGCAAGAGGAAAGCATCACTTTTTTAATGATAGGAATTGATAGATTTAAAGCTATTATTGATGAATTTGATTATGATATAGGAGATAAAGTTTTAATAGAACTTGCAAAAGTTATACATGCTACAATAAAAGATAATGATATAGTAGCTAGATTAACAGGTGATGAGTTTGTTATAGCACTAGTAAATTTATCAGATCCATTAGAAGCCATAACTGTAGCACAAAAACTAATAGATAAATTTGCAAATACAAAAATAGTTGTAGATGAACAAACAAATCAAATTTTACAAAAAACTATCTGTATAGGTATAGCTTCTTATCCTCAAGATAGTAGTGATATTAACCAAGTTTTAAAATATGCAGATAGTTTTTTATATGAAGCAAAAAATAGAGGTAGAGGTCAATATGCAGTTTATTCTCAAGCAGATGATAGTTCTATAGAACTATTTTAATTGTTTCTATATGCACATAAGTAAAATTTAGCTATAATCATAGCTTCAAATTCAAATAAAGGTTTTATATATGTTTGGTATGGGATTTATGGAGATTTTTTTAGTACTAATTGTTGCAATTATTGCACTTGGACCAGAAAAACTACCAGATGCAGCTATAGAAATAGCTAAATTTTTTAAGAAATTTAAACGAGGTATAGATGAAGCCAAATCTACTCTTGATCAAGAATTAAATATATCTAATATGAAACAAGAAGCAGATAGCTTAAAGTCTAGTATTACACAAATTCAAAATAACGCTACACAATTTTCATCAACAATTACTTCAGATCTAAATGATCTTACAGCATTAGATTTAGATGATGAAAAAAAAGATGATGAATCAGAACAATTAAAACAAAAAGTTGCAAAGTTAAAAGCACAAAAACAGCTTGATGATCAAATTGTAACTGATAAAAAAGAAGACAAGAATATGGAGATTGTATAATGTTTGAAGATATAAAACCCCATATAGCAGATCTTAGAAAAAGACTTGTATATTCTAGTATTGCACTTGTATTAGCATTTTTTGCTTGTTTTTCTGTGTATGAACCAATTTTAAACTGGATGATGGTACCAGTTGAAGCTGTACTTCCTGAGGGTTCTATGATGGTTGCTATTGAGGTACAAGAGACATTTTTTACTGCACTTAAAGTTGCATTTTTTAGTGGATTTTTAGTATCACTTCCTTTTATATTATGGCAATTATGGTTGTTTCTAGCTCCTGGACTTTATGATAATGAAAAAAAATTAGTTGTCCCTTTTGTTGTTGGTGCTAGTACTATGTTTTTTGTAGGAAGTGCTTTTGCTTACTATGTAGTTATACCTTATGGATTTGCATTTTTAATAAATTTTGGAAGCACTGTTGTATCAGTAATGCCAAGTATTGGAAAATATGTAAGTTTTTTTACAAAACTTTTATTTGGTTTTGGTATAGCTTTTGAACTTCCTGTATTTACATTTTTCTTAGCTATTATTGGTCTTGTAACAGATAAAACTTTAAAAGATTTTTTTAAATATGCAATAGTACTTATTTTTGTAGTTTCTGCACTTCTTACACCTCCTGATGTGTTAACACAATTTTTAATGGCAGGTCCACTTATACTTTTATATGGAGTATCTATTCTTATAGCAAAAGCTTTTAATCCATATAAAAATGAAAATGATGAAGAGTATGACGAAGAGTTAGAGGATCATGATAACTAATCTTGATCCCCTAAGAACATCTAGCTATGATTATAGTTTACCTGAAAACCTTATAGCAAAATATCCTGCAAATCCGCCAACTAGTGCAAAATTATTAGTTTATAATAGAATCACAAAAGAGATTATTCATACTACTTTTGAACATTTGCTCTCTTTTATTCCAAAAAATACAAATATATTTTTCAATGATACTAAAGTGATAAAAGCTAGAATTTTTGGATCCAAACTAACAGGTGGAAAAGTAGAATTGCTTTTTAATAAACCATTAGTAGATAATAAATTTTTAGTTTTTATACGAGGGAAAGTGCATATTGATACAATTTTATTTTTTCAATATGATTTAAATGTAAAAGTTTTAGAATTAAATGAAGATGGAAGTAGAGTAGTAAAATTTTATCAAAATAATAAAGAATTAGATTTTTTGGAATTAGTTGATATTTTAAATAAAATTGGTCATCTTCCCCTTCCTCATTATTTAAAACGAGATGATGAAAAAGATGACGAAACTACATATCAAACACTTTTTGCAAAAAACTATGGAGCAGTAGCAGCACCAACTGCTTCACTTCACTTTACGCCAAAGCTTTTAGAGGAATTAAAAAACTCTTTTGATACACACTATCTTACTCTGCATGTAGGAGCAGGTACTTTTAAGCCAGTTGAGGTGGAAAATATACTAGAGCATCCTATGCATAGTGAGTATTATGAGATACCTAGAAATTCTATAAATATCCTAGATTCATCTAAAAAAATATTAGCAGTTGGTACAACTGTAACTAGAACAATAGAGTATTTTAATGATACTAAAAAATCTTGTGGTGAAGCAAATTTATTTTTACATCCCCTTAATCAACCAAAAAGAGTAGATTATCTACTTACAAATTTTCATCTACCAAAATCGACACTACTTATGCTTGTAGCCTCTTTTATAGGAGTTGAAGAGAGTTTGAAGTTGTATAATATTGCTATAAAAGAAAAATATAAATTCTTCTCTTATGGTGATGGGATGCTGATATTATAAGACAATTTAAAGCTAAATAAACAAAAAAAGCCTTGTTTAAATAGTCATAAACTACTTTAAACAAGGCTTTTTATGGTACTCCCAGTACGATTCGAACGTACGACCTACGCCTTAGAAGGGCGTTGCTCTATCCAGCTGAGCTATGGAA
>JAMOPZ010000222.1 GCA_027064245.1 Campylobacterales bacterium | reverse complement strand
ATGTTATTATAAAATTTGCACCATGATAACTATTGTTTTCATAAGTGTATGTTTCATTTTGTGCTGTTATATAACCTTTTAGGCTATCTACTATGATCTGATGTGTCATATAAAGACCTAGTCCTGTACCTTGAGCTTGATGTTTTGTAGTAAAATATGGATCAAATATCTTAGGTAATACTTTTTGAGGTATCCCCCCTGCATTATCTTTTATTGATATTGTTATATTTTTTTCATCTTGAGTTATATCTATAAAGATATATTTTTTTTGATTATCAAATTTTGGAGTTTTTAATACATCTGCTGCATTATTAATAATATTTAGTAATACTTGTATAAAATCATTTTGAATACCATATATTTGAATATGTTCTGTGTATAGTTTAACAATTTTTATCTCATATGAATCAAGATTTGCACTTATTATAGTGATGGTTTTATCTAGTGTATCATTAAAAGAAAAGTGCATCATAGTTTTATTGTCTTTTAGAAAGTTTTGAAAGTCCTCTATAGTTGAGCTTAAAAATTGAGTATTACTTACTATATTATCTAGCTCTTTTATAGTTTCTTGTCTATCTTCCATATCTAGTTCAAAATTTAGTTTTATTCCACCAGCTGCAACTGATATAGCAGTAAGTGGTTGTCGCCATTGGTGGGCGATATTTCCTATCATTTCACCCATTGATGCCATTTTTGTTTGATGAGATAGCATCTTTTCGTTTTGTTTTACTTGGGTTATATCTACAACCACAACTATTTTTATTGTTCTTTCATATTGTTGTATATTTTTCTCTTTTATTTGGACATTTATATTTTCATTATCTGTATTTTGAAGTATTGCTTCAAATGTACAGTCATGTGTTTTATCTAAAATCTTTTCCATATTAGTTGTATCTAACTGTGAAAAAATAACAGTTATATTTTTTTGTAGTATATTTTCTTTTGTAGTTTTAAATAGATCTATTGCTTGTTCATTAACCTGTATACATATATCATCTTCAAAAATAAAAAGTGCATCAGGAGTAGAGTCTATTAAAGCACTTAGTGTTGAAAAGTTGTTTTGGATTTGTTGTTTTTGTTGTTTTATAGTTCTTTGCCATTTTGCACTTTTGATCCATTGGTCAATTTTAAGTAAAAATTCTTCATATAAAAATGGTTTTTTAATAAGATCAGATGAGCCTTTTTTTAAAGCTTGTCTTACTATAGATGGATTATTTGATGCAGATAGTACTAATATTGGAAATTTATTTATATAGTAAAGATCTCTTAGTGTTTCAAGTATAGCAATACCATGCATATCAGGAAGTTCAAGATCTAATATTAAAAGAGAGATATCATTGTCTCGTATTGTCATAAGACCATCTGTTGCATTTGATACTGCTATAACTTTATAATTTCTTTTTTCAAGTATAAATTGTACTTTTAATCTTATATCTTTTGAACCTTCTACTAAGAGTATTGTTTCGTTTTTATTGTCTTCTAATTGAAATATAGATTTATCTATATCATCTACTATATGATCTGATGGATTAGATTTTAAATAATAATCAAAGATACCTTGAGCAAAAAACTCCTCTCTTTTTTTATAATTCTCTTTTAAACTTAAAAGTATAATTTTAGCTTGACTATTTTTTTCTATTTGATCTATAAATTCATTTGATTTTATACCGTTCATATCTATACTTAAAACAACAATTTTTAATCTACTTTTATATTCTTCAAAATATTTTAAAGCCTCTTTACTAGAAAAAGCTTGAATTGATCTGTACTCTAAATTTTTAAATCTATTACAGATCTTATCATTTAATTCTTTATTTTCTTCTATTATTAAAATATGAAATCTTCTTCTATCTACCATAATCTATCCATATACTTTATTTTTTAAAATATTGTATCAAAATTAAAGTATATTTTAGTTAAAATCGCGACTTTAAAAGAAAGGAAATTAATTTGTTAAAGTTTAAAGATACATTTATAGGATCAAGTGCTAAAAACGATATACTATCTGGTCTTGTTGTTGCAGTAGCATTAGTACCAGAGGCAATTGCATTTAGTTTTATAGCCCAAGTTAGTCCAATAGTAGGGCTTTATGCTGCTTTTATGTTAGGGTTAGTAACGGCACTATTTGGTGGAAAACCAGGTATGATAAGTGGAGCAACAGGTGCTGTTGCTATTGTATTAGTAGGGCTT
>JAMOPZ010000221.1 GCA_027064245.1 Campylobacterales bacterium | reverse complement strand
CTATGCTAATAGAAAGTAAACAAAATGGTCTAACATTACAAAATTCATCAAATACTCTTTTAGATAATGTATCTAATTTATCTTCTGCTTCAAATCAAGCAGCTGCATCGCTTGAAGAAACAGCAACTGCATTGGAAGAGATTACAAGCAATATTGCTAATAATACTCAAAATGTAATACAAATGGCTTCATATGGAAATGAGGTAAAAAACTCTATCTCAAAAGGTCAAAAGTTAGCAACACATACAACAACTGCAATGGATGAGATAAATGAAGAGGTTACATCTATATCTGAAGCAATAGCAATAATAGACCAAATAGCATTTCAAACAAATATTTTATCTCTTAATGCAGCAGTAGAAGCTGCTACTGCTGGAGAAGCTGGAAAAGGTTTTGCAGTTGTAGCTCAAGAGGTGCGAAATCTAGCAAGTCGTAGTGCTGAAGCTGCAAATGAGATAAAAGCGATAGTTCAAAATGCTACAGATAAAGCAAACAATGGTAAAAATATAGCATCACAAATGATAGACGGATATACCCACTTAAATGAATCTATTACAAAAACATTAGAGCTTATAAGTGGTATAGAGAATGCATCACAAGAACAATCAAGTGGTATAGAACAGATAAATAATGCAATAGGAGATCTAGATCAACAAACACAACAAAATGCAGCTATAGCAATTACGACAAAAGATATAGCTGAAACTGTGCAAGGTATGGCAAAAAATATAGTTGATGAAGTGGATAAAAATCAATTTATTGGTAAATAAGTAATATTAAAAATGAAAATAACTTTAACAAATCGGTATATACCTGCAATATTGATTTTAGCAGTTTTAGCAATTGGTAATTTTTTTATAAATGATTATGGATTAAATATATTAGATAAACATGGAGAGATTATAAATAAAAGTGGAAGACAAAGGATGATCTCTCAAAAAGCATTATTATTAGTGCATATGTATATAAATCATGAAAAACAAGATGCCTTAGTGGAACTCAAACAGCTATTAGATACAATGAAAGAAACAAATAATTTTTTAGCTTCTACAAAACTTACACCTGAACTAAAACAACTTTATTTTACTAATAATTTAAAAAAAGATATAGATAATTTTATACAACATCTATATAATTTTATTAACAATCCTGTAAAACAAAATAATTATCCATACGAAAAAGTATCAAAATTATTAATTAAATTAAATAAAGCTGTAAAATTGCATGAGAAACATTATGAGCAAGATCTAAATTTTATTAAAAATATGGAATTTATTCTTTTATTTGGTATTTTGTTTATGTTGGCACTTTTAGTAATCTTTATTTTTTTACCTACTAAAAAAGCTATAGAATCAAAAATAAAAGAGATTCAAAAACAACAAGATCAAATAAAACAAAAGGATTTAGATATCTTATCGCAAGTTAAAAATGCTCAAATGGGTGAGATGATAGGAAATATTGCTCATCAGTGGAGACAACCTCTAAGTGCTATAAGTACTGCAGTTACTGGTATGATTGTACAAAAAGAGTGTGAAATTTTAGATGATGATATATTTTTTAAAACTTGTAATAATGTAAATAAACAAGCTCAATATCTGTCAAGTACTATTAATATATTTAGAGATTATATTAAAGAACAAAAAGAGTTAAAAACTGTAATATTGCAAGATAGATTAAATAATGTTCTTAAAATGAAAGAAGCTACATTTACAAATAATTATATTAAATTGATAAATAATATTAACAATACCGAACCTATAGAGATAACTATGATTATAGGAGAGTTAGATCAAGTTATTATAAATATTATTAACAATGCAAAAGATATATTAGAACAAAATAATATAGAAAAAAAGTGGATAAAAATAGATTTAGCACAAGATAATAATTGTGCAATAATAACTATTGAAGATAATGGAGGAGGAGTGCCAAAAGAGATACTACCTAAAATTTTTGATCCATACTTTACAACAAAACACCAATCTCAAGGTACAGGACTAGGACTTCATATGTCAAAAGATATAATAGAAAAATCATTAAAAGGTAGTCTAAAAGTAAAAAATAGTAAATATGGAGCTATGTTTATTATAAAATTACCTCTAGGTTGATAGATGATACATACAAACTGTATAAATAGAATCAAACCAAAACTACTAAGAGAGCAAAAAACCGAAGCTCTTTTGGTATTTATCCGTA
>JAMOPZ010000220.1 GCA_027064245.1 Campylobacterales bacterium | reverse complement strand
TTTAATTTATTCTAGCTAAATAAATTTTAAAGTTTGCTAATAGACTTCATTATGTGTGTTCAGAGATTGCTTCGTTCCTCGCAATGACGGGGAGTCGTCACTGCGAGCGAAGCGCGGCAGTCTAGTCTTTCCGTCACTGCGAGCGAAGCGTGGCAGTCTAGTTACTGAAGCAAAGAAACTTACAACTAATATTTATTTAGTATTATATGCTAGTAGTGATATTTGCAACCAATAATTATGATATAAAATTCATACACTTCATAAACTAATCTATGCTCATCCGTAATTTTTCTTGACCAACATCCTGATAATTCATGTTTTAAAGGTTCAGGCTTACCTATTCCATTATATGGATCTCTTTTTATATCTTTTAATAGACTATTTATTTTCTTTAAATTCTTTTTATCTTTAGTTTGCCAATATAGATATTCATCCCATGATTTATCTGTCCAAGATATATTCATTCTATTAAATCTCTCTCAAAAGTTTTACCTGCTCTTGCATCAGATAATGAACTTAATAGTTGCTTTTTATTTGCAGGCGAACTAAGAAGATAATTTGTCTCTTTCATAGAATTATACTCATCCATAGATATCATTACAACATTTTCATGACCTTTTCTATGTATCACTACCTCTTCATGATCGATATATACACTATCAAAAACAGATTTTAAATTATTCCTAGCTTCTGTTAAACTTACTACTTGCATATTTTTTCCTTACATTATATTGTACAGTATTATATAATATTTTAACTAAAAATTAATTTCTTATTGGGGTTGAAAATGCTAATGCACTAAGTTCTATCTTTCATATCATTATATACTTTATTATTTTTTCTTAGCCTTGCACTTACTAGCTTTAAGGTTTTTTCTGTTTTTTTCAATAGTTTTAGTACTAATACCTTTCACTCCAGAAAGTGCGTCAACATTTTTAAAACAACTTGTTTTTCTAAACTCTATAATTGCCTGAGCTTTTTTAGCACCTACACCATTTAATGTTTGCAACTCTGTTGCATCAGCCTTGTTAATATCCACTGCTCCAAAAGCTAAAGTAGCCCCTAAAAGTATCATGCTTATAAATTTCATATTGTGTCCTTATGTTTTATTTAATTTATTCTAGCTAAATAAATTTTAAAGTTTGCCAATAGACTGACTAATTTTAAATTATGCTAATATTTCATTTAAAAGTTCTTTTATATCTTTTAATTCTTCATTTGTTAAACTTCCTAGATTTTCTATAAATCTATCATTGTCTATTGCTCTAATTTGAGTTATTACTACATCTGAATCTTTTTTTAGATTATCTCTTTTTGATAGTCTATATCTTATAGGTTGAGAATCATCTACTAGATGAGTACTTAGTGGCATTATGATTGTACTAGGGTAGTCACTATGATTTAGCTCATTATTTTGATACACTATCACAGGTCTAACCTGTCCCATTTTATTGTTTTTTTTGATTGGATTTAGATTGACTAGCCAAATTTCACCTTTAGATACCATCAGAAATCACACCATCAAAATCTTTAAACTCTTTTCTATCTATATCTTTTGTTTTCTCTACAGCACTTAATAATCTTGATCTTTTATTTAGTTCAATATTTTGTGCATAAAAACTGATAGCTTCTCGTATTACATCACTCTTTTTTTTATGTAATAGATCTGTTAACCTTAATAATGTACTTTCAAGCTTAGCATCAAGCCTTACTGTTGCAGTCATTATATATCCTTTTGTATTTTTGTAATACAGTATTGTATCATATAATAATTAAACATTTAAAATTATTTTAATCCCATCTCTGTCACTGCGAGTGAAGCGCGGCAGTCTCATGAGCTAGATTGCTTCGTTCCTCGCAATGACGAAGGAAGTTCCTCGCAATAACGAAGGAAGTTCCTCGCAATAACGAAGGAAGTTCCTCGCAATAACGAAAGAAATACCTAACAATGACGAAAAAAAAGTACTTCCTAATGATACACACCCGTCACTGCGAGCGAAGCGTGGCAGTCTGAGAACCTAAATTAAACTTCCATACAAATCATTCCAATTTTCATTCATACTATTTATAAGTTCTAGTTTTTTCTTTCTATTACCAGCTTTAAGTTGCTTTTCTCTTTTTATAGCTTCTTGGATATCTTCATAAACTTCGTAATATACTAGAGTTTTTAAATTGTATTTTTTTGTAAAGCTGTCTATAAAACTATTTTTATGTT
>JAMOPZ010000219.1 GCA_027064245.1 Campylobacterales bacterium | reverse complement strand
CCCAAAGGAATATATGATCTATCAACTGCTAAATTTCTAAAAGGTGTAAGCTCCACCCCTAAACTTCCTGTTGCTCTTTTGTTACTAAGTCTAAAAAAAACATAGCTTTTATTAAGATTTAATATCTCATCAATTTGATTTGGATGATTTTGCAAATATTTTTTTATAGATTGAAGAGATATATCTTTTTTATCTATTACACCCATTTGAAGTAGTTTTCTTCCTATTGGGTAGTATTTTTGTCCATTTTGATTTGCATATGCTATATTTAGTATAGTTCCATCTTGAAGTTTTACTCTACCACTACCTTGTATTTGTAAAAAAAATAGATCAATTTTATCTTTCACATAACAAATAGCCCTTAGATCATCTCTTTTTTCTATTTGTTGTCGTGTATCATAAGGTACTATTTTTTTACCTTTTAATTTACCTCTTATTTTATATTTTTTTAATTTTGGATATACACTTGAAAGATCTATAGTTAAAAGATCATTGGGTACACTATATATAGGATATTTATATTTATCTGTTTTTGTTAAACTACCATTTAAGTATGGTTCATAATACCCTGTAATTAATCCAATATCAGAATTATTTTTATTGATAAGTTGATAAGGGGTAAAATTTTGAGTAAAAAAAAGCTTTGGATCTTTATATGATAAAGCTTTTTTACAAATAGTTTTTAAATTTTTATATCGTTTTGCTCTTTTACAATCTTTTTTAAATACCTCAAAAGCTTTTTGTAGATCATCTTTATAAAATCCATCAATATCCTCAAAAGCAACTTTTAATAATTTTGCTTTTGAGATATGCTCTTTTTTAATATACTCTTTTTGACAACAAGTCTGATATAATGCTATTATAAAAAATAATATAAGAACAATGAGATATTTCATAAAAAATTAATCTTTTATCTCATACTGATCTCTTCCCATTTGGTATAGATCAGCCCCATATGTATCATTTATAACCGTAACTGGAAAATCTTTTACAGTGATTTTTCTTACAGCCTCAGGACCTAATTCTGGATATGCTATAACCTCAGCTGAAGTTATTTTTTTACCCAATAATGCTCCTGCACCTCCTGTTGCTCCAAAATATATCCCACCAAACTCTTTACAAGCATCTTTTACCTCTTGACTTCGTCTCCCTTTTCCTATCATACCTAAGCTTCCATATTTTAACATAGTTGGACTATAACTATCCATTCTATATGATGTAGTAGGTCCTGCACTTCCTATAGGATCTCCTGGTTTTGGAGGAGTAGGACCCACAAAATATATAACACTACCTTCTATATCAAAAGGTAGCTCCTCTTTAGCTTCAAGTAGTGCTACTAGTTTTTTATGTGCTGCATCTCTTGCTGTTATTAATGTACCATTTAAATAAACAATATCTCCAGCTTTTAATTTTTTTGTATCCTCTTTAGTAAGAGGAGTATTTAAAGTATATTCTGCCATTTTATTTTCCTTTATTTTATTCTTTTAAATATATTTTTTATATCTATAGTTATATCTTTACATTTTATATCTTTAAATGTAAATTTTTCATCTGTAAAACTTCCTAAACTTTCATAATTATTCTCTTTTTTATTAAATTTGTAAATTTTTAGTTTTTTATATTTTGGGTATGCTAAAATATAGTATGGAACTTTTTGTTCTTCATAAAGTTCAAGTTTAGTTGTTTCATCCTTTTTTGCAGTTGATTTTGAGCTTATCTCTACAATAATTTCTGGTCTATTTATGATATAATCATCATTAATATCATGATTACAAGTTAATATCACATCAGGACACACTGTTATCTCATCTTCAATAATCCAATCACACTCATATACAACTTCACAATGTGGACAATCATCTATTTGTTTTCCTATCTCAATTAAAAAATTACTTCCTAACTTTTGATGTTGAAAATATGGTGCAGGAGCCATATTAATAGTATATCTACCATTATCCAATGGTACAGGATAACCATATATAAGTTCCCATCTACCTTCCCACTGTTTATAATCATCATAAGTGTAAGTTTCTAATTTTAAAGCACCCATAAAAAACCTTTCAATCCTAACTTATATAATAATATGAGTATGTCGGCTACTATGACACTGTACATTAACTGATACAGGAAGTGATGCAATATGACATGGATTTGCTTCAATATGAACTGCAAGTGCAGTTTGTGTTCCACCCATACCCATAGCTCCAATTCCTAAT
>JAMOPZ010000218.1 GCA_027064245.1 Campylobacterales bacterium | reverse complement strand
GCCGCTTTCTGGTATGAAGAGGCTGCAAAACGTGGACACTTAGAGAGTTTTAATAATCTTGGTGTTTTATATAAAGATGGTCATGGCGTTGAGCAAGACCGTGATAGATGTTTTTTATGCTTCTCTCGTGCTGCTGATGGTGGACTTGCTGAAGGACTTTATAATCTAGGTCAACTATATGATCAAGGTTACGGATGTGAGCAAGACCATGAAAAAGCACTTGATTTATGTAGAAAAGCTGCTTATAAAGGTCACACTAAAGCTAAAGAGATTATCAAAAATATGCAAGAAGAAGGGAAAATAGTTTTCTAATGTTTACTGGTTTAATAAGAGAAATCGCAACTGTAAAAAGCTTCTCGGGAAGTGTACTTAGCATTAAGTCATCTCATAAAGCCTGTCTTGGTGATTCAATTGCTATAAATGGGGCATGTCTTAGCGTTACAAAAATATTAAACGATGGTTTTAATGTTGAATTGTCACCAGAGTCTCAAAAAGTACTAGCAATACAAAACTATAAAAATGAAGTACATGTAGAGCCTGCTATGAAAATGGGTGATAGATTTGAAGGTCATATTGTTCAAGGTCATGTTGACTGTATTGGTGAGATTACAAACATCAAAAATCTAGGGAACTCTTACGATGTATTTGTAAAAGTGCCTGAAAAGTATATAGCTTATATAATTCCAAAAGGCTCTATAACCATAGATGGAGTAAGTTTAACAGTTAATGATGTAAACGATGATAGTTTTCGCCTGACAATCATACCAATTACTATGAAAGAAACACTTTTTAGAAACTATAAAAAAGGCTCAAAAGTGAATGTTGAGACAGATATGTTTGCTAGATATGTAGCACATATAATCTCTCATCAAAACAAAACAAATTCATCTTTATCTTGGGGTGAAGTTGACGCAATAAACTCTAGCTACTAATCTCTTAAAGATTTAGTATCTGGGTTACATGAAATTTTGTGTTTCATATTTACAAGTTCAAACTCATCTAACTCTACTAAAGAAGCTACAGTTGCATTTCTAAAATCTTTTCCAGAATTTATATATAAGTTATAGTCATTTTCATACAAGGCTAATCTTGTAGGGAGCGAAGTTGAGTAAGTTGTAACAACTGCATCATCTTTACAAGCTTTTTTAATATCTGAGAAATACTCTTTTGTCCAAAGGATAGGATTTGTAGATGGTGAGAAAGCATCTTGATATACTACATCAAAAAAATCACTGAATTTTTTTATATATTCTCGGGCATCACCTAAAAATAGCTCTACATGTAGAGAGTCATCAGTATAAATACCATCATCAACAAGTGCAAAGAGAATATGTTTATAATCTTGGAATTCATCTGGAAATGTAAAGTCTTTTAATGAGTTTATCAAATCAGCATCTAATTCTGGAGAATAAATATTTATTTTAGATGTAAGATAATTTTGTTTATAATAAAAAATAGTAGCTAATGTATTGAAACCCAAACCAAAACAAATATCTAAAATATTTAACTCTTTGGCATCTTTTTTGATTTTAAAAGCTGGATATACATGTTTATAAAGCGACTCGTTTAAAGCACCATCCTTTGTAGAGTGATAATGTTCATCGTACTCTTTTGAGTAAGCTGTATAACTACCATCTTCACTTAAAACCTCTACATGTAGAGTGTTGTCAAAACTCACAACCCTGCGCCCCACATGTGCATCTTTTTCGCAATTACTAAATCATAGCCATCTATCATCTCTATTTCATTTGCTGAACGAAACTCTGCTAATTCTAACTTTATTTTTAATTCCTCTATATTAAGTAAACCTTTTTTCTCGATTATAATGATATTTGCAGTATTTGCTAGAGTTAAGTAAGATAATTTTATAAGCATCTCTTGGTTTTCATGTTTAGCAAATACATCTTTTAGTATTACATTATCATGATCTCTTGGAACAGCTCTAAAAGGTTGGTTAAATTTTAGATTTTCATCATTGTAAAGTACTAAATTTAGTTCACCATCTACTTTATCCATAAGCTCTTCTAAAACTTCTGTTATTTCATCTCTACATGTAGAGACTTGTAAATAGTGATTTCCAGGAAGTGGTGTAAAAAGAGAGCGAAACTTATCTAGATTTAGCATAATCTTAATATGCTAAATCGTGTAGTTCTTTAAAAAGGTATGCTTCTACAATATCATCTATTGATTTTTGAGTATGAGCAACTAAAACCATCAT
>JAMOPZ010000217.1 GCA_027064245.1 Campylobacterales bacterium | reverse complement strand
AGTTCAGTATGTAGTTTCTTTAACTTTTTTAAAAAAGCTAAATCAAAAATATTTTTTCCCTCTACAATAACCATAACTTTTTCATCTTGACCAAATTGTTTTTTAAAACTTTCATAACGGATTAGAGCAGGGTCTTCTTTATGTAAAAAACCTTCTGTTGATGTGTCTATTTTGATTTTTGGTAGATTTGAAATAAGTGAGAAACTCACAAGTAGAATAGTTATAATTATCTTGATAGGATTCGCAACTATTATTTTTGCTAAGTTTTCAAATTTGCTTTCTGCTTTAGTTTGCCAATTCATCTATATCCTTACTCTAGGTAATTTAGTGTTTTGTATAATAGCTTATTTTTATTAACTGAAAATATAACTACATAATTAAAGTTTATTATTTAAGTAATATATAATTATGGCATTGTTAATTTTAGATAGCTAAATTATCATTCCACTTAGCCATAAGTAATGCAAAAGAATATTCAAGCATTTTAACACTTTTACTATAACATTTTGTCTTTCTTCTCATTCTTGCAAGAAAGTGTCTAAAAAAGCTATTATAGCCTTCGACAGTATAGGTTTCTGCTTTTGATTGTTTGTGAATATCTTTATCCACAAATATTTCATATGCTTTCCAATAATCAGTTGCTACCATGTCAGAACTCTTATTCTTCAGTTTATCCCACAATTCTTTACCTGTTTTTGCATCTCTCTTCCCAGTGACAAAACTGATGAACCGTTTTCCAAATCTATCAACAGCAATCCATATCCATTGGTAGTTTTTTTATTTCCTATATAAGTATGCATCTCATCTATTTCTATTACAGATATATGCTCCTCTTTCTTTTCTCCCAATTCTATTATCTTCTTTCCAAAATCTCTTATCCAATAATATACTGATACATGGCTAAAACCTAAAATTCTCCCTATTGAACGAAAACCTAAACCCTCTAAATATAACTTTAGTGCTAATCTTCTTATCTCTTGTGTTGATTCTTTTGCTTCTCTTTTCTCTACTGTATATCGATAGTTGCACTCTTTACATTTATATCTCTGCTTTTCTCTTACAATCCCATCTTTTTTTCTCTCTTCACTCTTGCATTTTGGACATGTTTTCATCTATTTCTCTATCTTTTTTGTGTTATTATAGATAAAACTCTCTTAATTTAACAATGCCATAATTATATATTACAGTTTTAGATATAATTATTTTATAAAAAATAAATATTGAGGTATTTGAATGGAAATTTTATCTATATTATTAAAGTTAATGCCTTTTACTCATAAATATCAAGATGGTACAGTTGGTTGGGCATTTTTTGATTTGAATTTTGGTGATGTAATTGTAACATCTGTAGAAGTGTGTTTAATAGGTATATTTGGTATATTTTTATGGCTACTTATATCTTCTTACTTAAAAGATAAAAAAAACATAAAATTTTTAAATGAACAATTAATAATTTTACAACAAAATAAATTTAGTAATTATAATGATTTTTTAAATGAGTTAAAAAGTAAAAGCCCAAAACTTTCAGCTATTTGGAGAGAGTTTGATGAGAGTTTAATAAAACAAGATGGTAGATATGAAAATTCATTAGATGCCGATTATTTTTTTAATGAAAAATCTCTCATAAGTGTTGCTGGTTCAAAGTTATACAGTGCTATACCTGGTATTTTACTTGGGATAGGGCTTTTAGGAACTTTTTTTGCTTTATATGTTGCTCTTATAGAACTTAATTTAGATGGAGATGAGTTAAAAAACTCTATAAAAGTTTTCATAGGTATGGTTGGGATTAAATTTACAGCTTCTGTATGGGGTGTATTTTTATCTGTTGTATTCACTTTATTTGAAAAAGGTTGTGAAAATAGTTTAGTTAAAAAAGTTTATAAATTACAAGATAAAATAGATGAAATTTTTAAAAGACAAACAGCAGAACAAAATTTAGCAAAAATAGCTATTCAATCTCAAGACCAAACAATGGCTCTTAATTCATTGGCTGAAACTTTAACACAAAAAATAAGTGAACAGTTTAATCCTATGTTATCTCAAATAAATCAAAATTTAGTACAAATGCCTATTCAAATTTCAAATGCTATTGGGGAATCTTTAGCTTCTCCATTATCTGAGATAAGTGAGCATACTAAAAATATAGTCTCTTCACAATCAGATAATCTTGAATCTATTGTACACGATTTTGTTGATAAATTAGATCAAACTACTGGTAA
>JAMOPZ010000216.1 GCA_027064245.1 Campylobacterales bacterium | reverse complement strand
CAAAAAGAAAAAATATAAAAATAGATATGGTAAAACAGTGTCAAAATAGTGATAAATATCTATTAGGTATATCAAATAATATACACCTAAGAAGAGGGCAAAGCTTTGAATATAAGATTATGAGAACAATTCATAGAAACTATCTTATCCCTTATATTGAGCAAAAAAATAACTCTTGGTATAAAACTTGTGATGGATTGTATGTACATAAAAATGAGGTAAAAACTTTAACATACGATCAAGCACAAAGAAGATTGGCAAAAATAAAATGAAAAAAATAGATAAAAAAAATTATAAAAAAGCTATTATAGATCAAATAATGCTTTGGATGGTTATCTTTGTATCTTTTGTAACTTTATTTTTCTTTGTTATAGATTATTATAAAGTTATAAAAGCAAAAGATAATTGTGATATATTAGCAAACTATGGTGTCAGAATGAAAGCTTTAGGTAGAGATGATAAAAATATAACAACAGGACTAAATAATTTAAAAATAAAATATTTTGAAGATATAGTATATGATGATATTGATTCTAATAATAGTGATTTACAATGTACTTCTACTGATGATGATAATTATAGTGTAAGATTTATGGTAATAGCAGATGTAACTACAACTGCATTTCATAAGAGTGAAGTACATAGCTATGCTGCAGCTTTTAATGAAGCTAGTAATTCATCTGTAGATTGTAATCTTACATTAAGAATAAAAAAATAAGGATTGAAAAAAATGTTTAAAAAAATAATTTTAATAATACTATGTGCTTTAGCACTTTTTGGATCGGTAAAACAAAATGATTATGATACTTATATAACTGTAGGTGATAAAACAAAAAATAAAACTATACTTTTAAATAAAAATAGATATAAAATACTAACATTTAAAAAAAGAATAAAAGATATAAGAGTAAGTAATAGTGGCTTTGTAGGGATCAATTTTACAGATAGCTCTTTGGCACCTTTGACACAGATAAAAGTATTAGCAAAAAAGTTAGGTCTTATAAATCTATTAATAACTTTTTATGACAATAGTACAAAGCAGATTAATATTAAGATTATACGAGATATACAAGATGTAAAAGATGTGATAAGCTCTATATCTCCTACTGTAAAACTAGTGCAAATAGACTCATCAATTATCTTAAAAGGTGAAGTAAAAACAAATAAATTAAAAGATAAAATTCTTTTAGTATTAAAAGACTCTTTACCTAAAGTAAAAGTGATAAATCTTTTAAAAGTGATAAATCCTGATAAAATGGTAAGGATCAAGCTATATGTAGCACAAATAGATAACGACAAAGGGGAAGAGCTAAAAAATCATTGGAATTTTCAAGGTAATAGTGGCTCTACTTCTACTTCTATAACTATGCTAGATGCAGTTACTTTAACAGGTGGATTAAGTGTAATGGCTACAAAATTAGGAAGTAAGTTTAGTGCAGGATCAACTCTAAATTATATCAAAAAAAATAATGCAGGACGAGTACTAGATGAAACAACATTAATAGCATTGGAGAATCAATCATCAGATTTTGTATCTGGAGGTACACTGCTAATTGAAACATCATCTACAAGTAAAGATGGACAACCTGTAAGTAGTATAAAAGAGATTAAACATGGTCTTACTATGAAACTAACTATAAAAGAGATAGTAAATAATGAGTATATCCATATGGATATAGAAACAGGATTATCAAATCCAGAATGGTCACAAAAAATAGGAGATATACCATCTACTACAAACAAATCTATAAAAACAAAAATAATAGTAAAAAATAGAAATACTTTAGTACTAGGGGGATTAATAAAAACAGATAAAACTAAAACAGAAGAAAAAATACCATTATTAGGAGATATCCCACTACTTGGATTTTTATTTAGAAGCAAAACTCAAAACAATAGCAAAACAGAACTTGTATTTTTTATCACACCTACTATTATAGATAATAGTTCCAAAACTGAAATAAAGAAGTTAGATGATACAAAAAATAAGATTATTAATACAAAAACTGATTTAATGAAAGATTAAGCTATTCATCTTAAAACCTCCTTGTGAAATATAAAAAATATATTTTATCAATATCAAATAGCAAAAAAGGTATAAAATGCAACTAACAATTATTTATTAAAATCTTGTTATAGTATTAAAGATTATTAATTATAAAAAAATATCGTTTACCTAGTGTTGTAGCAAAAGGTTTTATAAAAGCAGTTTGGGTGATTTTG
>JAMOPZ010000215.1 GCA_027064245.1 Campylobacterales bacterium | reverse complement strand
ACTGTCTACAATGTCATGATGCAAAAATAGGCGATACACTAGGCGCTATTACTATAATATTAAATATGGATAATATAAAACAAATTAGTACAAGAGTTATAGGATATACATCATTAATATCTTTTGTTCTTGTTATTATTATACTATTGTTTGTACATAGATTAGTTTCTCCTTATCTTTTAATTTTTGAATCTATAAAAAATGTGATGAAAAAATCTCACGAAGGTGACTATACTCAAAGAATTACAAATATAGAACATGGTGAAGCAAAAGAAGTGGCACATTGGATAAATGAGCATATGAATAAATTGCAAAATTCATTAGTATCAATAGAAAGTACCATTGATATATTCTTAACTTATCACAAAGTAAATAAAGATAGCGACCCAATAGCAGATGTTCAAATAACAGTAGATAGACTTGCTGATATTTACAAATTTAGAAGAACAATAGAACATGATGAACATATAGAAAATGTTTATTCAAGATTTGCTCATGTATTAGAAAATAAATTTAATATAAAAGATTTCAATTTTATAGAAGCAGACACTACAAATAAAAAGACTGAAGTTGTATATATACACAATGAGCTTATATGTGATCCTGTATCTAATGGTTGTAGAGCAGATAGAACAAATACACTAGTTGATTCTTGTCAATTTGCCAATGTATGTGAAACTATGAAAGAAGATAAATATTATTTATGTATCCCATACTCTATATCTAACGATATGGACTTTATAATATCATTTGTATTTGATACACAAGAAGAGCATGATAGAACAAGAGAGTTACTTCCTTTTATAAAAGATTATGTAGATGCTGCAAAACCAGAAATTGTAAGTAAAAAACTTATGCAAATACTTGAGAGAAATGCATCTACAGATGCACTTACTGGATTATACAATAGAAAATATCTTGAGAATTTTTTAGATAAGTTTTTATATACTGGACCATACAAAAATATAACTTGTGGTGTAATGATGGTAGATATTGATTTCTTTAAACAAATCAATGATAACTATGGTCATGATGTTGGTGATATTGCAATTAAAACTATCTCAAACACACTAAAAGATGTTGTTTCGCCTAGTGATGTAGTTATTAGATTTGGAGGGGAAGAGTTTATTGTTATTCTTATAAATTGTACAGAAGAGAAACTTCAAGAAGTAGCAGAAGAGATAAGAATTGCTTTTTCTCAACAAAAAATTCAAGCTGGTGCTGAAACATTTAGTAAAACTATTAGTATAGGTACTGCTTTATTTCCAAATAAACAGCATGACTTTTGGAAATATGTAAAACAAAGTGATATAGCTCTTTATAGTGCAAAACAAAATGGAAGAAATCAAGTTGTAAGATATCAAGAGGGTATGGAATAATTTGGAAAGATTAGTAGAGTTAGAAACAGTTTCATTTGATGATATTAATGATGAATCTACCCTTCGTCCCTCTATTTGGGATGAATATATTGGTCAAGAAAAAATAAAAAAAAATCTACAAGTTTTTATAAAAGCTTGTAAAAAAAGAGAAGAAGTATTAGATCATATACTTCTTTTTGGACCTCCAGGTCTTGGAAAAACAACTTTAAGTCATATCATAGCAAACCAAATGGAAGCAAATATCAAAGTAACTGCAGCCCCTACAATTGAAAAAGGTGGTGATCTAGCTGCTGTACTTACTAATCTTCAAGAAGGAGATATACTTTTTATAGATGAGATTCATCGTCTAACTCCTGCAATAGAAGAGATACTTTATCCTGCTATGGAAGATTTTCGTCTTGATATCATAATAGGAAGTGGACCAGCAGCTCAAACTGTACAAATAGATATACCAAAATTTACTCTCATAGGAGCTACAACTCGTGCTGGAATGTTAAGCAACCCTCTAAGAGATAGATTTGGTATGCACTTTAGATTAAATTTTTATACTGATAATGAATTATCTCAAATAGTAACACAAGCATCAAAAAAACTAGATAAAGTTACAGCTAAAGATGCAAGCTTTGAGATAGCAAGAAGAAGTAGAGGAACCCCTAGAGTTGCTTTACGACTATTAAAAAGAGTAAGAGATTTTGCTGAAGTTGAAGATGAAGATACCATAGAGATACATAGATGTAAATATGCTTTAGATGAATTAGGCATAAATGATAAAGGATTTGATGAGATGGATCTAAAACTTTTAGAGTTACTTTTATCAAATAAAGGAAAACCTATGGGGCTTAATACTATTGCTGCAGCCTTAAGTGAAGATGAAGGCACTATAGAAGATGCAATAGAACCATATCTATTAGCAAATGGATATATTCAACGAACAGCAAGAGGTAGAGTAGCGACAATAAAAAGTTATGAACTTTTTAGACTAACACCTCCTAAAGATACAGAACAATCTTTATTTGAAATATAAAAGGATCAAAATGAAGAATACTATAAAACAAGAATTTAATTCACATCTAAAAACTATACAAGATACTATTAATCATAACCAAAATATCTTAGAAGATATAGCAAAACTTACAATTGAGACACTAAATAATGGTAATAAAATCTTAATATGTGGAAATGGTGGATCAGCAGCTGATGCCCAACACTTTGCAGCAGAATTAACAGGTAGATACAAAACAGAAAGAGCTGCACTTCCTGCTATTGCACTTACTACTGATACCTCTGCACTTACTGCTATTGGAAATGACTATGGGTATGATAGAGTTTTTGATAGACAACTAGAAGCTTTAGCACAATGTGGAGATCTCATTTTTGGTATAAGTACTAGTGGAAATAGTACAAATATAATCAATGCCTTTAATCTTGCAAAAGAAAAAAAATGTAAAACTATAGCATTAAGTGGAAAAAATGGTGGTAAGATAAAAAATATAGCAGATATTACTCTTGTAGTACCTAGTGATAATACACCAAGAATACAAGAGATGCATATACTTTTTATACATACTATTTGTCAAATAGTAGATAATAACTTTACAAACTAATTAAAGGATTTAAAATCATAGATTTAACATATTGGAATCATATTTATGATCATTTTGATCCTATAGCTTTTTCTATAGGATCTATTAGTATACATTGGTATGGTATTATGTATGCTTTAGCCTTATTAACAGGCATATATATCGCACATTATTTTGTAAAAAAAGATAACTTACCTATTTCTAAAGAGGAATTAGATAGCTATATATGGTGGGTAGAAATAGGTGTTATTTTAGGTGCAAGATTTGGTTATATACTTTTTTATGATACCCATACATATTTTTATTTAACACACCCTTGGTATATTTTTAATCCATTTGCATCTGATGGAACATTTATAGGTATATCTGGTATGAGTTATCATGGAGCTTTAGCTGGATTTATAATAGCCTCTTATTTTTGGTGTAAAAGATACAAACAATCTTTTCTTTTTATGATAGATCTTGCAGCACTATCTGTACCTTTGGCATATATCTTTGGTAGAATTGGTAATTTTATGAATGAAAGATTAATAGGAAGAGCTACCGATATGCCATGGGGTGTATATGTACATAATGTTTTAACTCATCCATCTGCATTATATGAAGCTTTTTTAGAAGGTTTTTTAGTATTTATTATACTTTATTTTATAAGAATGAAAAAAAGTTTTAATGGACAACTAGGACTAGCATATATGATCTTATACTCACTTGCAAGAATAATAGCTGAATGCTTTAGACAACCTGATATTCAGTTAGGTTTTCTATACGGAACTTCTTGGCTTACTATGGGAATCTTAATATCTGCTATTTTTGCTATAATAGGGATAATACTATATTTATATTTATATAAAAAAAATAATTTACTTAAATAAAACTTACTGACTAATATGTAATATAGAAAATATATAATCCTTAAAAAATACACTCATTAAAGTAGCTATAATAAGCCATGTTAATTTATCAAACTTTGCATCTACTTTTTCTATTTTGTATTCTAACTTATCAAATCTTTTATCTACTTGCTCAAATTTTTTATCTACTTGCTCAAATCTTTTTAACATACTCTCTTCTAGCCTATCAATTTTTTTATCAAGCTTTGATATATCTTCTTTTACCTCTTCTCGTGTAACTGTATGTTGAGATACTTGCAACAGATGTAGCATAAGATCTTTTTGAGTGAAGTCATTTGCATTTGCATTTGTAAAATCTTGCATTTTATCTCCTAAATTATTTTATGCAATTATAACATAATATCCTAAGATATTTTTTTATTATAAATTAAATTATAATACTTTTAATACTTTTTTATTAAATTTTTTATCTTTTTCTTAAAATTTTTTCTTTTTTTTAATCTATTTGAGTAATGCAATGCATCTTTTATTAAACTCTTTTCATCTTGTTTAATAAGAGTTGCATACTCTTTAATCATAATAATAAGATCATTATCATCAGCCCATAATTTATCAAAATTTTCTAATCTTTCTTTTAAAGATAAAGGCTTAAATATCATACGATTTATATCTACTATCTTAAATATATACCTATCATTTTCTTGTTTTATAAGTATGTTTCCTGGAGAATAATCTTTATGTAAAATATTTTTTTGATGTAACTCGTATGTAAAAGATGCAAAACTCTTAAATATATCATCTCTAGAAGGGAAAAATTTATCCAAAAGTGGCTCTCTAATAGTAAAATCATATTGAAAATTTTGTGCTAAGAAATAACTATCTTGAAGTAAATTATCTTCATAAAACTCTATATAACCTATAGGTTTAGGGGTGAAACATCCAATCTTTAAAGCATAATCATAAGATTTTTTTGCTTTTGTATCTCTAAAATATCTATAATAAACTTTTCTTAAAATATTTAATATTTTAAAAGATTTTACAACTACACTTTGATTATGCAGTTGTAATATTTTCAACTCATTTCTAGCTTTATGTATAGAGTTTGAAGAGTTTGAAAAACGATCCCTTATATTTAGAATATCATTTTTAAACTCTTTAAAAGATGGATTTAACTCATATTTATACAATATTATTTATACTCACCTACAAATTTTACCATATCTACCAATCGTTCACTATATCCCCACTCATTATCATACCAAGCTACTACCTTAACTGTATTTTCATTTACTACTGTTGTAAGATCTGGTATATAAGTACAACTATAACTACTACCTATAAAATCACTAGATACTCTTTTATCATAGTCAACTTCTAATAATCCTTTAAAATTAGTTTGAGATGCAGTTTCAAAAGCTTTATTTATATCTTCAACTGTTACATCTTTTTCTAAATTTACTGTAAGATCCACTACACTTACATCTGCTGTTGGTACTCTTAATGCATAACCATTTAATTTACCTTTTAAATGACTCATAACTTTACCTATTGCTTTTGCAGCTCCTGTTGTAGTTGGAATAATATTTTGAGCTGCAGCTCTTGCTCGTCTAAAATCTTTTGCATGTTTCACATCTAATACATTTTGATCATTTGTATAAGAATGAATTGTAGTCATAAGGCCATTTTTGATCCTAAAATTATCATCTAACACTTTTACCACAGGAGCTAATCCATTTGTAGTACAAGATGCATTTGATACTATAGCTTCTCCTGTATAATCATCAGTATTTATATTTAAAACATACATAGGTGTATCATCTTTTGCAGGAGCTGACATAACCACTTTTTCAACACCACCTTGAAGATATGCTTGACATTTTTGTGTTGTAAGAAATGCACCTGTACACTCAATAGCTACAGTTGCTCCACATTCTCCAAAACCTAGCATTGCTGGATCCCTATGGCTAAAAACTCTTACTTTACTTGAACCAATTTGAATATAATTTTCATCTATAATACTAGCATCTATTCCAATATGCACTGTATCATACTTAAGCAAATGTACTAGCATCTCTAATGATGCAGTTGTATTTATAGCAACCAATTCTATATCATCTCTACTATCTATTATTTTTGCTACTTGCAACCCAATTCGTCCAGTTCCGTTTATTGCCACTTTTAATGCCATATATTCACCTTTTTATAAAATTTTTTTAAAAATTATACTAAATTTCAACTACTATTCCCCTGATGTTGTTTCACCATTGAAAGTGATAATACCATATGTATAGTTAGATACATGTTTCCATCCCATATCTTTTAATACCCTTTGACAATATGCACTTCTACTTCCTGTTAAACAGTATAAAATAGTAGGTTTATCTTTTTGATTTTCTATTTGTTCTAATTGGTTATAAAATGAAGTTGTAGGTATTAGATAATCTGTTCCTACTATTCTTTGTTGATTCCACTCCATCCACTCTCTTACATCTACTAAATTAAAATCTATCATCCCTAATTTTCTAGCTTCAAGTAATGCTATAATTTGATCTGTATCTAACTGTTCATGTAAGAGTATAGCCTCACACTCATCTTTTGTAAGACCTCTTGAGTGAGTATGTACAACCTCTTCTGCTATTTCATCTGTAGCTTGAGCTTTTGCAAACTCTGGTGTACAAAAAATACCACAATGACAAACACCTTTTTGAGGAATCTCCTCTTTAATAGCTGGTTTACAAGGACATGTTCTATTATCTACACTTTTTGGTTTACCATCTACTTCTTCTACCATAAAACATGGGCAAAACCTTTTATTGTAGATCATTTTATTTCGTGCTAATCCCATAGTAACACCCTCATTTACATCCTCATTAGGATTGTAAACCCATCCCCTACTTTCACATACTTTATCTGTAAAAGCTTTTGTTTTTGCTAATTCTTCTTTAAATTCAATTGATTCCATATCTATTTTAATCATATTTTATAATCCTTTATGTATTTATTAAAATGATAGATAAAATTATTTAAAATAACCTTAAAAAAATATTCTAAAAAATCTATTTATTATCTAAAATATCTTTTAATAACATAGGTTTACCCAAAAGATACCCTTGAGTATAATTGATCCCTATATCTGTAACTGTTTTTAAAATTTCAGGTGTTTCTACAAACTCAGCAACTGTTTTAATATCTTGCTTCCATGCAAATAGTTGTATAGTTTCTACTACATCTTTACTGTATTTATCTTGATCTATATGTTTTATAAGACAAGCATCTATTTTAAGAACATCTGGTTGATAATCTAAAAGTCTTTCAAAATTTGAAACTCCTGCTCCAAAATCATCTATTGCTATTTTTACACCATATGTTTTTACGAGTGTAATAAAATCTTTTACAACATTAAAATCTCTTACTTGTTCATCTTCTAAAAGCTCAAATACTACTCTATGTGCATCTTTTTTATGTCGTTTTAGTAAAGATATTATATGATTTCTTATAATAGAATTTTCTATATCAATAGCAGATAAATTTATAGATACTTCAGTATCAAGTTTTAATAATGCTCTAAATGAGTTTTCCAAAACTATATTTGTAAGTTTTGAATAATACCCACTCTCTTTAGCAACTTCAAGAAAGAAATATGGAGATATAACATTATCATCTTCATCTATTATTCTAATTAATGATTCATATTTTTCCACTTTCATAGTTTTGTTATTTGTAATAGCTTGAAAATATGATACAACCTTATTACTATTTATAGCTGTTTGAATCATCTTAATTGTTTTTGTATTTTTAATAGCTTCATCTTTGACATTTTCTATAAGATGATCAGCACAAAGTATAGTTTTATTTTGTTGTGTTACTATACTTAATCCATATTGAGTATTATCTAACATCTGCTCTTTTTGAGTAGAAAAACTTATAATTACAGATAGATCAAAATCATATTCATCTACTATTATAATACCTTGTTCTATATTTTGTTGAAATTGATTTATAAAATCTTCCAATTTATCAATATCTATATGATTTGTTTGCATATCTTTAAAAAGTGCAAATTCACCATTATCAAAATTGATAATACTATCCATCTTAAGATCAATTGGCAAATATGTAAAAAGCATCTTATCAAATATCTTTAACATCTCAGTTATAAGATTAGCTGAATATATCTTTTGCAAAGTATAATAATTTTCAATCTTTAACATAATCAATAATGGCTTTTGACTATAAGAGATAAGATCTTGAACTACTACAATAGGGTCATATATATTTGATACATCATTTCTTAAAGCTATATATTCTACAATTTTTCCACTATCATCTACTATTGGGCATATAGTACTATCTACTCTATATGAAGTACCATCTTTTTTAATATTTTTAATTTGACCTACCCATATATTTCTATTAGTTATTGTTTCCCATAGGTTTTTAAAAGTATCAATACTAGCTTCAGGGTCTTTCATAATATTATGATTTTTTCCTATTAATTCATCTGCCGTATAGCCAGAAATTTTACAAAATTTATCATTTACAAAAGTTATTTTACCCTCAAGATCTGTTTTTGATACTATAATATTATTATAATGTTCTACTATCTCATCTTTTTTTATAGCATTTATACTACCTACTGCTGTTTTTAGTGTCTCTACAAATTGAGTGATACAAAGAGGTTTTATCACATAGCCTTTGACACCTAACTCAACAGATTCTAAAAATGTATGATTATCTGAGTATGCAGTAAGCATAATAGTATAAATATTTTTATTTAGATCTTTTTTAATCTTTTTTACCATCTCCATACCAGATAGTTTAGGCATATTTATATCTGTAACTATTAGATCAAAATCACCATTAGCTACATATTCAAATCCCTCTTGACCATCATATGCCACAGTAATATTATCAAAAAATTTACTAAAAATTTTTACCATAGCATCAGATGCCATTTTATCATCTTCTACATATAGAAGTTTTATACCTTTACAATCTTGTGACTTTAACATTTTTTACCTTTTTTTAATCCAACTTTAAAACAGCCATAAAAGCTTCTTGAGGAACATTTACTTTTCCAATTGCTTTCATCCTTTTTTTACCAGCTTTTTGTTTCTCTAAAAGCTTTCTTTTTCTAGTAATATCACCACCATAACATTTTGCAGTTACATTTTTTCCTGTTGATTTTACAGTTTCTCTAGCAATTATATCTTTACCAATACTAGCTTGAATAGCTACCTCAAAAAGTTGTCTAGGTATCAACTCTTTTAGCTGTTTTACAAACACCCTTCCTCTACTTTGAGCCTTTTCTTCTGGTACAATTATACTTAGTGCATCTACAGCTTCACCTGCAACTAAAACATCTAGTTTTTTAAGATTGCCTGGTCTAAAACCTATAATCTCATAATCAAACGATGCATACCCCTTTGTTGTTGATTTTAATTTATCATAAAAATCCATAACTATCTCATTCATCGGGATATCATATTCTAAAAGTACCCTTTTATTAATATAATCCATCTTTTTTTGAATACCTCTTTTATTATTAAGAAGTGTAATAACATTTCCTAAAAACTCATCAGGTACTAAAATAGTAGCTTTTACATATGGCTCACTTATAGTATCTATATGATTAACAGCAGGTAACTCATAAGGATTTTGTATCATAAGCTCTTCACCACTTGTTGTAAGTACTTTATATACAACTGTAGGTGCTGTTGCTATTAGATCAAGATTAAATTCTCGCTCAAGTCTCTCTTTTACAACCTCCATATGAAGCATACCCAAAAATCCAGTTCTAAATCCACTTCCAAGTGCTGCTGAACTTTCTGGTTCAAAAGATATAGAGCTATCATTTAATTGTAATTTTTCTAATGCATCACGAAGATCTTCAAATTTATCTGTATCTATAGGATAAAGTCCTGCAAATACAAAAGGCTTTGCAGGTTCAAAACCATCTATAGCTTTTGGAGTTGGATTTTTAGCATCTGTCATAGTATCCCCAACTGCAATTGCTTCTGTTGTTTTAAGTCCTAAAACAACTATACCTATCTCACCTGTTTTTATCTCTGGTGTTTTTTTCTGTTTTAAAGGATGAGGATACATAAGATCAAGAACTTTATGCTCATAACCTGTATTCATCATACGAAGCATTTGATTTTTCTTGATAGTTCCATCATATACTCGCACCAATGCTAAAGTACCCAAATAGTTATCAAACCAACTATCATAAATAAGTGCTTTTGTAGGTGCATTTTCATCACCATTTGGAGCAGGTAAACGATCTACAATATCATCAATTAACTCTTTTACCCCAAGACCTGTTTTAGCACTAATAAGATTATGTTCTGTACAATCAAGTCCAATAGCCTCTTCTGTTTCTTCTAAAACTCTCATAGGATCTGCAGATGGTAGATCTATCTTATTAACTACAGGCATTAAAGTAAGATCATTTTCAAGTGCTATATAAACATTTGCTATAGTTTGAGCTTCTACCCCTTGAGTAGAATCAACTATAAGTAAAGCACCCTCTGATGATGCTAAAGATCTACTAACTTCATAAGAAAAATCAACATGCCCTGGAGTATCTATAAGATTTAATATATAATGTTCCCCATCTTTTATATAATCAAGTCTTACACTTTGTGCCTTAATAGTAATACCTCTTTCTTGCTCTATATCCATAGTATCCATAACTTGTGCTGACATCTCTCTATCTGATACACTTCCACACTCTTGGATAATTCTATCAGCTAGTGTACTTTTACCATGATCTATATGAGCTATGATACTAAAATTTCTTATTTTACTTTGCATGATATATACTATCTTTCATAACTATACTAAATCCTATCATTATTATAATTCTCCTGGTTCATCAATTTTTTTATATGCTTTTCTATTGTAACCATTATTATATAAATATACTTTGAATTGACTCATTTGTATATATTCGTTTAATAGCTTTTGCAGTAATATTAGAAGCTGTTAGAACTGTAATTTTATCATGATTATCTTTTAATGGAATAGTATCTGTTATAACTAATTCATCTAAGCTACTATTTGATATTCTATCAAATGCTGGACCACTTAAAACACCATGAGTACAACAAGCCATTACACTAGTTGCCCCTTTGCTTTTAAGTACATCTGCAGCTTTTGTTAAAGTACCTGCTGTATCTACCATATCATCAAGTATAATTACATCTCGACCCTCTACATCACCTATAATATTCATAACTTCACTTACATTTGCTTTTTCTCTTTTTTTATCTACAATTACAAGATCATATCCAAGATTTTGAGCATAAGTTCTAGCTCGTGCAACTCCACCTACATCAGGAGATGCAATAATAGGATTTGGTAAATTTTTATTTTTAATATAATCTACAAATAAAACTGATCCTGTTAAATGATCTACAGGAATATTAAAAAAACCTTGTATTTGAGAAGCATGAAGATCTATAGTGATCACTCTTTGAACACCAGCAGTTTCTAACATATCTGCTACTAATTTTGCACTAATAGGAACTCTAGGAGCTGCTTTTCTATCTTGCCTTGCATATCCATAATATGGTATAACAGCATTAATAGTACCTGCACTACTTCTTTTTAATGCATCTACTATTATTAAAAGTTCCATTAAATTATCATTTGCTGGAGCACAAGTAGGTTGAATAATAAAGATATCTTGACCTCTTACAGACTCTGTTATATTTACATTTATCTCACCATCACTAAATCTTTGTACTTCAACCTCTGCTAAATCTTTTTCTAAAAATAAAGCAACTTTTTTTGCAAACTCTATATTTGCAGTTCCAGCTACAAGTTTAAATTGATCCATATCCAACTCCTATATTAATTTAATTATTAATATATTGTAGCTAAACACTACTTAAGGTTGAATAATGAGACTACTACATAAGAAAACTTACCTATTTTTTTCCTATAAACTCTTTTTTATT
>JAMOPZ010000214.1 GCA_027064245.1 Campylobacterales bacterium | reverse complement strand
CTCGATTACGGCGTTACATCTCATCAGCATAGCTAAGGCTATGCTTCTTCGATGTGCCTTGTACTCAAATGCTACAAAAACCACTCAGGGTATCATTAGTGCATACGAGGTCAGTTACTAAGACTATAATAATGGAGGTCTAATTTTATGATTAAAATTTTATATTTAGAAGATGACTTAAGCCTTAGTGATACAATTACAGAGTTTTTAAAAGATAATGATTTTGATGTAACTTCTACCTATAATGCAATAGATACACTTGATAAACTATATAATAACAATTTTGATATCCTCGTTTTAGATATAAATGTTCCTGGTATGGATGGATTTGAAATATTGAAAAAACTAAGAGATGCAAATATCTTAATACCAGCTATTTTTACAACAACCTATAACTCTATTGAAGACTTAGATAAAGGTTATGAAGTTGGAGCAGATGACTACTTGAAAAAACCATTTGCACTTAAAGAGTTACTTCACCGCATAAATGCTATATGTAAAAGAAGTTTCAATACTCATAGTTCAATAATAAACCTTACACAAGATATAAGCTTTAATATACAAACAAATATACTAAAACAAAATGGTGAAGATAAAAAACTAACACAAAAAGAGTTAGAACTTTTAAAACTTCTAATCAAAAATAGAAATCTTCTTGTAAATTTAAACACTATATATGAAGCTGTCTGGACACCAAGTGAAACGAGTAGCGACACAAGTCTAAGAATATACATAAACAATTTAAGAAAAATATTTGGAAAAGAAAAAATTATAAATATTAAAAAACAAGGCTATATGCTTGTTATTTGAGTTACCTAAAAACAAAAGTATAAGAAAAACTATTATAAATATAGTATCTGTTTACCTTGTAACTACAATACTACTAGTTTTAGCTCTAAGCTTCACATACATATCAACTCAAAAAAAATATCTTTTTTCTCTGCAAAAGGAACATATAGATATACAAGCTCAACAAATTATCAATGAGTTAGAAACACTAGATGATAACATAGTAGAAGAAGTTGCTTTTTACCCAAGATTTGACAATATAAAATCAGCTATATACGATATAGATAGAAATCCAATATTTTCTACATTTAATGAAAAAATTACAATTTTAGATAAAAAATACTTTTTAAAAGATGATTTTATATACTTTGTTTATAACGTTGAACCGTATTATCTTGGTGCTGCATATTTAGTAATACAAAAACAAAAAAATTATGAATTTAATAGTGCCTTAACAAAAATCATAGCGATTGTTATCTCAGTCATACTTTTTTTAATTCTTACTTCATTTTTATTAGTAAAGATTTTAATAAAACCCCTTAGTGACAACGTCAACTTACTAGATAAGTTTATAAAAGATACAACACATGAACTTATAACACCAACAAGTACTATTTTAAATAATATAGAAGTTTTGGATTTAAATAAAATTGACGAAAAAAATCTTAAAAAGATAAATCGTATCAAAATAGGAGCAACTACAATTTCTAATATATATAAAGATTTATCCTTTTTATTGCTAAATGATAGACAAAAATCAGACAATAAAAACATAAATATTTCAGAAATTTTGAAACAAAGAGTTGAGTATTTTAAAGTACTAGCAGATAGTAGAGGTATAAACTTTGTAGTCAATATAAAAGATAATATATATACTACAATAGACACTCATAGAATCGAAAGGTTGTTTGATAACTTAATCTCTAACGCAATTAAATTTTCTTCTGTAAATGCTACTATTTTTATATCTTTGACTTCTTCATCTAATCCAAAAAATATAAAATTTACAATAGAAGATCAAGGTATAGGTATGAAAAATAGTGAACTAGATGAGATATTTACAAGATATAAAAAATTCAATGAAAATATCTCTGGTTTTGGTATAGGCTATGACATAATAAACTCTATCATAAAAGAGTATCATATCGATATAAAAATAACTTCACAAGAAAACAAAGGGACTAAAGTGGTACTAACATGGTAAAACTATTCTATTTTATTTTAATATCTATAAACCTTATTGCTGGTCCTTATGAAACAAACTGTCTGTACTGTCACAAAGACAAAAAAGAGTTAAAACTTTTTATGGCAAAATATAGCCTAAAGTATAGCAGTGAAAAAAAAATAAAAAAAGCTATTTTTAAATTTTTGAAAAATCCGACATCAAACAAATCAATAACACCATATGGCTACATAATAAAACATGGTTTTAAAGAGAAGAGTAGACTTAAG
>JAMOPZ010000213.1 GCA_027064245.1 Campylobacterales bacterium | reverse complement strand
TCTAATACTGCTATACCTAGATGAGCATCTTGTATCTTTGAAACTTTATGATCTAATGCACCACTAGGACACGCTAATACACAAGGTACCGCTTCACATCCCCAACATCCACGCTCTGTAGCATCAATATAAGGTGTTCCCTCACCATGACCCATTACAAGATCTGAAAGTTTTATAGAATGAAATGGACACACTTGAAGACATTGTCCACATTTTATACAAAGTCCTAAAAACTCTTTTTCATCTAAAGCACCAGGGGGTCTTAATTTATCTTCTGCCTTTAGGGCATATGGACTTATACCAACACCCGCAGCTGCTGTTAATGCTAAGATTCCTAAAGTTGAGTTTTTTATAAATCCTCTTCTGCTAGTTTCTAATTTTTTTGCCATAATTATCCTTTTATAACTTTTGTATTTTTCAAAATTTTAGGTTTTTTATCTTCCATTAAAAATAATGGCTTTGAAAATGGAGCTAATCTTGATAAAAAATTCAATAATGATATTACAGGAGATCCATAAAAAAACTTTACTTTTGGATTATAAACCCAAAGTTGATCTGCATATTGATATACTTTATGTGTAGTATCTCCAATTCCATCATTATTTTTATCAAATCCCTCATAATTATCCCAGTAGTTTCCAACAATATCATTATCAACTACTCTATCTCTTTTGCTATCATTTACAATATCTTCAATATTACCTTGAATAATATTATTTTTTATAGTATTATTAATACTTAATGAATGAAAATGTATAGCTTCTGCATTATAAAGTATCTTATTTCCCTCAATTAAATTATGTGCATCTGGCTCAAATGGAGATCTATCTATATACATCCCTTGTGCACAATATATTACTGTATTGTTTTTTAAAGTAAAATTTGATGCATCTTTTAAGCCAATACCCATACCTGTAGCTCCTTGAGAGCTTTTTATAGTATTTCCAATTGCAGTAGTATCTTGAGAATACATAAAAAATATCCCTACAGAATTTCTTTCATAAACATTATTTTTTACTAAATTCTCACCTGCATACATAAAATGTAATGAATATCTATTTTCTCTACCATAGTTATTTTCTATTAAATTTCCATGAGAATACCAAACTACCATATCTCTTGATTTTATGAGTGAATTTCCTCGTATAATATTGTCATTTGCATACCAAAGTCTAAGACCATCTCCTCTTAAACCTAAAGATAGATTTTTTGAAGTGATATTATTATCACTTATTATAGAGTTATTTACCATTTGCATATCTATACCAAACAGACAATCTTTAATAGTACAATGACTAACCTCACATTGAGTAAGTTTACCCATATTAGATTTTACTATTGATATAGCTCCATCTAATTTCTCATATTGACCACCACTATTAATAATAGTAAGATTTTTCAATGTTACATAAGAACTTGTAATTTTAATAACTATTCCATTATTTTGACCATCTATTATTACACCATTTTCTTGACCTATTATAGATATAGGCTTATTAATAATAATATTGCCTTTATACACTCCTTTAGGAAGCTTTAATATTGCTCCTGCTGGAGCTTTATCTATAGCATCTTGTAAAATATTTGCAAATAAAATATTTGTAAATAAAAAATATAATAATAGAGCTAATTTTTTCACTAGAATCTACTTGATTTTTCCATCTCATTTAAAGCTTTTTGCTTAGCAAAAAAAGCTAATAATGAAAATAAACTTACAGCAAGAATCGCATAAAATCCAATTGTAGGATAAGAGTGTGTTGTAAACTGAGCAATCTTACCATCTCCAAAAACTGTAGGCATAAAAGGTTTTATTTTAAATGCTCCCCAATCATGTAGATTATGTCCAAACCAATATAACCAATATGAATAATCAGCTATAAATACGAAAGGTAAAGATATTGGAATAAGCATAATATAACTGTATATTTTTTTATTATAGAGCATAAAAAAGATCATACCTAAAGTTAATAATAACAGTGCATATGGTCCAATAGCTCGTTCAAAGTGACCACCTCTCCACATAGGATCCATACCTACATAGTGATTAATAGTATCCATCTCATGAACTTCACCACTGTATCCATCAAAATGAAAAAATACAGGAATCCCTTGAGGGAATGCTTTTTTAGGATAATTTGGAGCCTCTAAAGAAACTGCCCAAATAGGTAGTGATGCTGGTCCTATTTCTGATTCACTATCGATCATTTTATCAAGATCATTGTGAGCCTCTTTTGGTGTTGCT
>JAMOPZ010000212.1 GCA_027064245.1 Campylobacterales bacterium | reverse complement strand
AACTTTCATACCATAAAAATCATTTATAGTTGAAAATCCTTTTATATCTATTAAAACTAATCCATAATGAGATTTTATTTTTAAATCATCTAGCAATTTTACTCTATTTGGTAAACCTGTTAGTTCATCGTGATAATACTTATATTCAAGATCTTTAATCTTTTCTTTAAGTTGTTTTATATCTGTTTGCATAAAATACCCCATATAATTTTTTAATATATCTGCTAAATTATATCATAGTTAATATTATATTCTCTAAATTTCTAAGATTTCCTTGTATAATATTGTTAAATTGTGATCTATTAAATGTTTTTTGTCTTTTTGCTAGTTGCCCTGTATGTATTGAGATAAGCTCTTGTAGTAATAGTTTGCTAATTTTCCCATCAAGATATTCTAAGGTCTCTTTAATGCCTATAGATTTCATACTATTAGGATATCTTTGATATTTTTTTTCCAATAAAATAACTTCATCTATAAGACCATTTTGAAGCATCTTTTTTGTACGAGTTTGTATCCTTGATCTTAAGGTATCCATAGGTGTTTCTATTTGAAACACTGTTAAATTTTCTATTATCGGTTTTGGTTTATAAAGCTTAAAATACTCACTAGGAGTTATATTGTTTTGAATATATATCTCCCATGCTTTTTCTATTCTGTATCTATCTGTTGGTTTTATATTTTGCATATAAGTTTTATCTAAAATATATAACTCTTTATAAGATTGTTCTAGATTTAATAATTTTTGTTTTATTATCTTTTTAGTATGTTTTGAAATATTTTCTTTTTTTGATATACCATCTATTAATGCTTTTAGATAAAAGCTTGTTCCACCTACAAGTATTAAATTTTTATTATGTTTTAAGGCATATTTTTTTGCCTTTTTATATTCATTTATAAAAAGCATTACATCAAATATTTTATTTGGTTTTACTAGATCTATACCAAAATGTTTTATGCCAGATCTCTCTTTTAATGTTGGTTTAGCAGAGGCTATATCTATATATTTATATACACTTAAACTATCAAGTGAAAGTATAATAGCATCTAATTTTTGTGCCAAAGAGATAGAAAGTTCTGTTTTACCAGAAGCAGTAGGAGCTATAATTGCAAACTCTTTAAACATAAAAATACCTAATAGAGCTAAATCCACTAGCTTGAGATGATTTTATTTGTTCTATTTGTTCTTTTGTTATAATACCACCTAAAGCTATAATCTTAAAATTTATATCTTGATATTTTTTTACCATTTGCTTTAACTCCTCTATCCCTTTTGGTTTACCTTTATGTTCTTTATAAAATATAGGTGAATATGTTATGGCATCTGCTTTTAATTCTTTTGCCTTTTGTATATCATCTTGATTATGACAACTTATTATTGTAAAAAGATTATATTGTTTTGCTTTAGTTATTTGATCAAATTGAGTTGATCTAAGATGTACACCATCAAAATTTAATTTTATTGCCATTTTTATATCACCATTTAAAACTATTTTAGATATATCATATTTTTTTGATATATCTAAAACAGTTTTTGCTAAAATCTCTTTATTATAAGATATTTTATCTCTAAAACATATCATATCTATTTTGTGATGTTGTAAAGTTTTTTTAATATTTTTTGTTAAAGTCTCTTTGGTATTACCAAAAATTATAGGATCTGTAATAAAATAAGATAAAAAAAAAGGAAGCCTAAAAGCTTCCTTTTGTAGATATTGATCCACAGTTTTTAATGATCCTCTTGAGCCATCATAACAGAACCTGCTATATAAACATAAGTTAAGATCATAAAAATAAATGCTTGTAAGATACCAAAAGCAAATAAGAAGAAAAAACCAGGAAGTGGTGCTATCCAAGGTACAAGCATAAGAAGTACCATAGTAAACATATCATCACCTTTGATTGATCCAAAAAGTCTAAATGCTAAAGATACTACTCTTGAAAAATGTGATATTATCTCAATAGGAAACATTAAAGGAGCCAAAGCTTTAACAGGTCCTGTCATATGTCCAAAATATGCTTTTGCACCATTTTCTTTAATACCAACATAGTTATAGTATACAAAAACCATCACTGCTAAAGAAAGTGTAAAGTTTATATTTCCAGTAATAGACTCAAATCCTGGCACTATTCCCATCATATTTGCAACAAAAATAATAAAACCCAAAGTAGCAATTAATGGTAAAAATCGTCTAGCATTTTCTCTACCCATACTATCTTCACCAATAGATACAACACCTTGTAAA
>JAMOPZ010000211.1 GCA_027064245.1 Campylobacterales bacterium | reverse complement strand
GAGTCAATCTCAAGAGTTTTTAGAGCAAAAAAGATGTGATCTGTTACCAGCAGCAATAAAAACTACAAAAAGAGAGAAGTATGCTAACTTTACAAAACCTTATCTAAATTATGATTTGGCAATTATCACAACAAACGATAAGCCGTCGATCTCATCTATTGAAGATATTATACATGAAACAATGGCAAGAAAAAAAGGTAGTGGACTTATAGCTAAATTAAAATCAAAATATCCAAATATAAAGATTAGAGAAACAAAAGGATATAAAGAATCTTTTAAATTGGTCTCTTCTAAAGATATCTATTTTACTGTTGCAACACTACCAGTTCTTAACTATTATAAAAAAATATACAAGCTAGATAATCTACAAATTGCAGGCTATACTAAGATGAAGTACAATTTAAGTATGGCTGTAAGAAAAGATGATTTAGTGTTGAAGAATTGTATAAATAAAGTTTTAAATAATATACCAAAAAATACAAAAAAAATCATCTACGATAAATGGGTCAATAAAAATATAGTTGAAAATGTAGATTATACTTTAGTTTGGCAAATAGGTGGTGTGTTGGTATTGATTATTTTAATTATATTATTTTTTACAATTAAACAGCAAAAATTAAATAACCAAATTCAACTATTAAATAAAAAACTAAAATCTGAAGTAGAAGAGGCTATTAAAGATACAAAAAGAAAAGAAAACCTACTACAACAACAATCCCGTCTTGCTCAAATGGGTGAGATGATAAGTATGATAGCTCATCAATGGCGACAGCCATTAGCAGCTATTAGTTCCACAAGTGGTTCTATTACTTTAAAAGCAAAACTGAATAAGCTAGATAAAGATACTGCAATAGAATTATCAAAAAAGATATCAGAATATTCACAACATCTAAGTTTGACAATTGATGACTTTAGAGAATTTTTTAAAACTAATAAAGAGAAGAAAAAGACTACTTATGATGAGATGATACAAAGTGTATTGGGAATTGTTGAAATATCAATCAAAAACCGAAAGATAAATATAATTAAACAACTAAAAAGTAAAAATATATTTGATACGCACCCAAATGAGATAAAACAAGTGATATTAAATCTAATTAAAAATGCTGAAGATGTATTATTAGAAAAAGAGATAAAAAATCCAACTATTACAATTACCACAAAAGATAATATATTAAGTATTAGTGATAATGGTGGTGGAGTACCTAAAGATATAATAGATAAAATATTTGATCCATACTTCTCAACAAAAACAAAAAAAGATGGTACGGGGCTAGGACTTTATATGTCTAAAACTATTATAGAAGAGCATTGTGGCGGAAGCTTAAGCGTATCAAATGATGTCATTATAGATCAAGATGGCAAACCATCAAGCGGTGCAGTATTTACAATAGAATTAAGGAATAAATAATAATGGATAATAATCAAACAGTACCTATAGAACAGTATAATACCTTAAAAAAAGAATACAATAAAATTCTAAAGAAACTTAATAGTATTATAAAAATAAATGATAAGCAATTTAATTCAAAAATAGAAGAGCTAGAAGCTAGTAATATAGATCTTAAAAGATTAAATACTATTTTAAAACAAGGCGATAAAGAAGCTAAAAAAGTTTTGACAGAAAGATATAATTTAGAAGATGAAGTAATGGATGAAATAGAAAAAAATAGACAACAACAACTCCTTATGCTTCATCAAAGTAGACTAGCACAAATGGGTGAGATGATAAGTATGATAGCACATCAATGGAGACAACCCTTAAATAGTCTAGCTATGCTAAATCAAGCTATTATAATAAAATATAAAAGAGATAAACTAGATGATGATAATATAGAATATTTTAAAGAGAATTCAAATAATCAAATACAAAATATGTCTAAAACTATTGATGATTTTAGAGATTTTTTTAAACCAGAAAAGGAAAAAGTTGAGTTTATTATCAATGATGTTGTATCTGATGCAATAGATATGGTGAAACCTATATTTGAAAATAATAAAATAGATATAATATTTGAAAATAAAAATAAATATAAAACTTTAGGTTTTCCAAATGAATTAGGACAAACTATATTAAATATAATAAACAATGCAAAAGATGCATTAGTTGAAAATAAAATTTGCGACAAGTCGGATTCTACTTCGTGCCATAAAAACAAACAGATTAAAATAACACTAAAAGAGGAGAAAATTGCAGTTGAAAATTCAAACTTCCAAACAATAACTTTAACAATAAGTGATAATGCAGGTGG
>JAMOPZ010000210.1 GCA_027064245.1 Campylobacterales bacterium | reverse complement strand
TTATCAAATAGCTTCATCAAATCAAGATATACCAAATAGTATAAAAAAAGAGATTATTTTAGAACACTTAGCTAAAATGATAGAACATTATGAAGATTATGGAGTAGTTATGTTTAGAAAACATCTTCATACCTATTCAAAAGGGTATCAAAATGCCCATATATTTCGAGATAAAATCAACAAAATTACAGATCCAGATAGATTAATACTAACAATAAAAGAATTTTTTTAATATCAAAACCACTTATGTTATGTTATAATTGGACATAAAATACTAAAGGAATTTAATGTTATCTATATATGATTACACTTTAGATGAGTTAAAAAACTCAATTAAACCTAGCTTTAGAGCAAAACAGCTTTATAATTGGCTTTATAAACAATATGCCACCTCATATGAAGATATGAAAAATATACCAAAAGATCTAAAAAAAGATCTTGAACAAAACTATTATATAGATATAGCAAAAGTTATAAATACAGAGATAAGTAGTGATGGCACAAGAAAATATCTTTTTGCATTTAAAGACAATAAAACAGCAGAAGCAGTACTTCTTCTTATGAAAGAGAAACAAAAAGATAAAGATGGAAATATAACAAAAAGTGAGAAATATACCTTTTGTATATCTAGTCAAGTAGGATGTAAAGTTGGATGTAGTTTTTGTCTTACAGCAAAAGGTGGATTTGTACGAGATTTAACCGCAGGAGAGATTGTGGCTCAAATAGTATATTTAAAAAAGTTAAATAATATTCCTCAAAATAAAGCAGTAAATATAGTATATATGGGTATGGGTGAACCACTTGATAATTATGACAATCTAGTAAAAGCTATAAAAATTATAAGTCATTTAGATGGATTAGCAATAAGCACAAGAAGACAAACTATCTCTACAAGTGGAATAAGTAGTAAGATTAAAAAATTAGGTCAAGAGAACCTAGGAGTGCAACTTGCTATCTCACTTCATGCAGTTGATGATGAACTTAGAAGTGAGCTTATACCTATGAATAAAGCTTATAATATAGATTCTATTATTCAAGCTGTAAGAGAGTTTCCAATAGATAGTAGAAAAAAAGTTATGTTTGAATATCTTGTAATAAAAGATAAAAACGATGATCTAAAAAGTGCATCAAAGCTTGTAAAACTTCTAAATGGAATAGATGCAAAAGTAAATTTAATATATTTTAATCCATTTGAGGGTACCGTATACCAAACACCTTCAAAAAATAGTATGATAAGATTTCAAGAGCATCTTTTATCTCATGGGGTTATTTGTACTATTAGAGAATCAAAAGGTATAGATATAAGTGCAGCTTGTGGGCAATTAAAAGAAAAAATAGAAAAGGAAAAATAAAAAATGGCTACTTTAGATATATTGATGTTTGTTTTTTTAGGTTTAGTAATAGTAGGCGGCATAGCTGGTTTTTTAATATGCAATAAAGAGTAAAAAGGAAAATAAAATGGATTGGGTTATTATAATATTACTTATTGTAGTAGCTATTATTATAGCACTATTATTGTTTCAAGATAAAATTTTTAAAAAAAATATCAAATCATCTGTAGTAAAAAAAGATGAAATTTTACAACAATACAAAACAGAATTAAAAAAAATCTTAGATAGATATAAAGATAATAAATCTGAACAAAAAAAACAAAAAAAACTATTTTTACAAAAAGTTACATCTGAATTATCAAGAAATATCTATTTTACAGCTAGTGAAAATAAACAAATTATTCAAGAGTTAGTATTGTTATGAAAAAAGTATATTTTATAACAGCTACAAATACAAATATAGGTAAAACATATGCAAGCGAACTTATACTAAAAAAGTTTGCAAAGCAAGGTAAAAAAGTAGGCTATCTAAAACCTATAGAAACAGGAGTAAAAGATACTCCCCTAGATGGTACAAAGCTTTTTAAAGTGGTAAAAAAACTAAATAATAGATATAAAGATTTTACAATAGATCAAATAGTACCATACAAGTTTTCTCTTCCAGCAGCTCCTTATGTGGCAAAAAAAGATCAAAAAATAAAAATATCAAAAATTTTATATCTTATAAAATATCATTTAAAATTTTGTGATATTTTAGTAGTAGAAGGTGCAGGTGGACTTATGGTTCCTATAAAAAAATCATATTTTATGATAGATTTAATATCAGATATATCAAAAAAATTTCATACTAAAATTGTACTTATAAGCTCATCAAATCTTGGTAATATTAATGATACATTATTATCAATAAATATGCTAAATCAGTACAATAT
>JAMOPZ010000209.1 GCA_027064245.1 Campylobacterales bacterium | reverse complement strand
TAAGCCATATATAACATACTTCAATAATATGGTTTTTTCTAAATTAAAACATTTTTTCTTTAGAGAAGACCCTAATGAAGCTGATAATGATTCTAAAATAGATGAAAATAGATTAACATCTTATGTAAGAAAAATATATCTTTCCGAAAATGATGCAAGAAGAAAAGAATTACTTGTAAAATACTTTTTATTTTTATTTTTAGAGTTTGATTTTTTGTACTCTCAAAAAGAGAAAAAGGGTATCTTTACATCTTTTAAGATGGATAAAAAAAATTTCGATATGGTATCTGAATTTTTAAGAGATAACTTGATAAGAATTAAAAAATTAGATGATAGGGAAAAAGGATTTAAAAAATTTGCAATAGATTTAATAGCAAAAGTTGTTAAACTTTATATAAAAACTGATAGTGAAATTCCTAAAGATATCTTTGAATCCTATATAGAGAGCAATAAAAAAATATTATTTGAACCATTTAGTTACTATATTGCATATATGGCTTGGAAAAGTGCTTATATGTTACAAGATATAGCAGACGGTGAAGATACTCAAGAACTTATACTAAAGTATATAGATAATATGTTAGATACTATTGGTTTGTTTTCAAAATTATATACAGATATTAATGCTCAGTATGTATATATTGATATATTTAATAAACAAATTAATAATGTATCTCTTATAAAAGACTTACTTGAAAGGTTTGAATTGCCATCTGTTTGGCATATTAGTAAAAAGCCTTTTATAGATACAGAGGAAAATGGATTGTTAGATAGTTTAAAGATTAATAAATTTGAGGATTATTCTATAGAGTCACTTATAGAAGAAAACGATGAAAATAAAGTTTTAAATAGTTTAATATTTGATATGTTTGAATCTAAGTTTTTTCAAAAACAAAATATATCATTTTTTGCTGCTTACAGTGGTGGTGTAGTTTTATCTGTATTGTATAAATTACTGTATCCTGAGAAAAATATTGATATCTTTTTATTTTCTACTTTTGCTCATATCGATATATATCCAGCTTATGTTAAGTATGATAATAGTTTTTTTACAAACATAAAAGATGCTGAAAATATCATAATATTAGATGATATTGCTCGTACAGGTTATACATTTTCTCTTATAGAATCTGCATACCAAACTGTTACAGAAAAAGATTTAGAAGCTGAATATATAGTATTTAAGAAATCAGACCACTTAGAAGATACAAATATAAATGAATTAAAAGTTCACAATAAAAAAGATATAAGTATAAAGTTAAAAAAACTTTCTGATGATGAAAAAGTAGAGATTGATTTCAATTCTAAATTTGATTTTAATAGTTTGTTTTTAAATAGATTGTATATGATAAAGATTATAAAATCTATGTTAGATGAGTTAGATGAATATAAAAATATATCTATATTTTATAGCTTAAATGGAAGTAAAAGTTTAGCTATACTTATAGGATATTTTTTAGCAAATAATGGTAAACAAATACTTTTTAATAAAAAACAAATAGAATATAAAAATATACTTATAGACTTTACTTATAATAGTGGTTTTACAGCTGATATAGTTAAAACAAACAATAACTTAAAAAGTTTTAATAAAATCTGTGTTGTAAAAAACTTTAGTGATAATAATGATATTTTCTCAGTATTTTAAAAATATAGATAAATTACTATTAAATAGTTTTATCTATATAGGTGATTATTTTAAGTATCTGCTGTTAATAGTTCCTGTTGGATTTTTTATAAATATCATATCTGCACAAAAGTATAATATTATATTTATGTTATTGTTTTATCTTTATACATTTTCTATGTTGAAAGTTTATAAAAAATATGATGCTATAAGAAAATATATTAGTGGATATGATAGGCAAGATTATTATACACTACTTGATAGTATAGTTGAAAATAAAATGATTCTAAATACTATATGTTTGTTTGGAATTATGAGTTTTATAATGACTTTTGGATTTTTTATAGAGCTAAATTGGACATATCTATTTTTAGTAGTTTTAGGATTTAGTTATATATATTTCTATTTTGCATTAAAATATGATGATTTTTCTACATCTATTATAGTTGTTTTTGTATGGATTGCAACAATAGAATTTAATCTATTTTTTATAATATATGCAAGTATATTTCTTTATATATGTTATGTTGTTAAATAGTAACCATTCAGCACTCCAGAAAAAGGTAGGTATGAAAGTTGCTTAAATTATCATAATATGAAAGAACAAGAAGCAAGAGATATTTATCATCAAGGTGAAGAAGCA
>JAMOPZ010000208.1 GCA_027064245.1 Campylobacterales bacterium | reverse complement strand
TAAAAAAGGTATTAAAGTTACAAAAAAAGATATTGCTTCTACTTATATATCATCAGGTAAAAGTGAAATTAAAAGGTAAAAAATGAAAAAAATAATTTGTTTTGATATAGATGATTGTATATTATCACACTATAACATACTACCAAAGGAACACAGATTTCAAATATTTAAGCTTAATCTTGAAAGATTGGTTCATTTATGTCAACAAACAGGAGCTAAATTATTTATGACTTCCAGCTGGGGAATGTTATTTAAGTTAGATAATAATGGAGTAATTTTATTTAAAGATGAATTTGATTATGGAGACGAATTTGAACAAAAAGTAACAAAAATTATGAATTCTTATTTACAACCATATATTATTGGGGTTAGTTGTGGAGATAGGAGAGAAGATATAAAAAACTTGTTAGAACAAAATTATAAAGTAGTTGCCATAGATGATATGGATTTATCAAACATAAAAAACAATAATTATATATATCTAAATGTGGAAACAATGATAAGTGATAAACAAATTAGAGAAATAAAAAGGTTTTTAAATGGCTAATGAAATTTTAGATAATTATTTAGATATAGAACAAAGAAAATTATTAACTTTAATTGATAAAAGGGGTGTAAATATAAATGTTTATCCAGTTCATACAAAGGATAGTAACTATAATGAAGTAGATATATTAAATCAAGAATTAAAAGTTGATATCATTGGAGAGAAACAAGAGATTAAACATCAATATATATATGATTTTGATAACCCTATTGAAACAAAGGGATATTTTGTAAAAAAAGATTATGAGTTTAATGTTTTATCTGATATAGAAGTTGAAAATGGTGTGAATAATAATATTATTAACGATAACGAAATTTATATAAATTATGATAAAATTTTAGAAGTTGGAACACTTATTGAAATAGTTGATTATGATATTAAATACAAAATAAGTGAAATAATGAAAAATAGAAATTTAACAAAGATATATAAATATAAAATCAATAGGGCTTAAAATGGCAAAAAAAAGAAACATTAAAAGAGATTTTAAACAAAAAAATAATATAAATATAGAAGAATTACAATCTAAAATTGATAACTTAGAACTTTTAAACGGCTTTTATAGTGCTTCTATACCAAGAAACTTATCTCTAAATGCCGTAAAAGATAATAGTATAAGTGTATTAAATAGAGATACTGAATATATGAGAAGACACGAAATGTATGAAGATACATTTGTAAGGGAAATGGTAAAGGTTATTATCGTAAGAGCGATAGGAACTACACACGATAATATAAAACCTTTTGAAATTACTCTTAAAGATGATGTTAATATAGATGAAAATTTTAAAGAGATTTTAAAAAAAGAGTTTGAATATTTAACCGAACTTATTGATGATAACCTAATAGATATAGTGCTTGATAGTCAATTTTTTGGAGATGGTTATTGTAGGATTAAATTTGAAAAAGAAAAAGGAGTTACTGCCCTACTTCAAAATTATTCAACTAAACCTTTTAATATAATTCCTATTGTTACAAATAACTTAGAAACTATTGCATACGAAGTAACAAATAATTATGGGATACTTAATACAAATCATTTACAAAACAATATACTAAATACTAAAAATAATCGTTATTATGTAGCTCCTATAAATATAGGGAGAGTTAATTCAAAAGGTAATGGAATTGTTAAAATAACACAAGACCAATTACCAGTTATAGAAAATCTTAATGTATTTAGTGACCACATTAGAGTGTATGAAGACGGAATTTATGGTGGAGTTGCTGAGGGTTGCTATGAAGATTATATATCTTTTAAGTGGGCTTTAAAAGCACTTGCTAACACAAGAATAGCTAATAGTGTTGTGGAGAGATTTATCATTCATAGTTTAAATAATGTGAGTGATAACGAAAAAAGAATGTTAAAAAATGCCTTAGAAACACAAATTAAAAGCACAATGGATGCTATATCTAAAAAGGTTACTGAAAAAAGCCCTGATATTTTAATAGCAAATCATATAATCCCTACAACTGCCGACGGAACTAATAATGTGTCTATTCAAGAAAGTAACCCAAATTTTAGTGGTTTCCAATCTATTGAAGATATAATGATACATATTAAAAAGTTTATAGGTTCGATAGGTTTTAGTTATGAGCTAACATCTTTTGGTGGTAGTGTTGGTGGTAATGAAAAAGATGGGATTATTCAAAATTCATTACAAATGGATGCACAAGGAACACAAATAAGAAAAGCGATTAGAGAATATGTATTAGATATAATAAAAGTCC
>JAMOPZ010000207.1 GCA_027064245.1 Campylobacterales bacterium | reverse complement strand
TAAAGTTCACATAGATCATCTTTTGCTATTATATTATTTAATACCCATGATATCATTTGTTTATTTACACCTTGATTTGGTTGTGTAAATCCACCTTCATTGTATCTAAAATAAAACTGTTGCTTACCTATAAAAAAATTCTCATCTATAAAATCATTACTTAAAACAACTTTTTGTTTTCTACTTCTACCTATAATCTTAATACCAAAAAATTCTGCTAAATCTTTAGCTTCTTTATTCCAAGTTTCATCTAATTTTTTATGATATATTAAAGTTACTAAAATATCAGAAGTTGTAGAACTTAAAAATTCTATAGAAAATAGTTTAAAATTTAGTGTTTTATTAGATTGAAGTTTTAACAATAAAGATGGCATAAGATCTGATATATTTTTAGATACGATAGAGCAACTATCAATGATAAGGACTTTTTTATCCACATCACTCATAGCATAATTTAATTTAAAATTATTATCGTCATCAAAAGTTTTGTATATACGAAATTCTGCTCTATTTCTAAAAGCACCATCACTACTTTTAATAATATCCATAGAACCATCATAAAATTCTTTAAATTTTTCTTTTTGTTGATCTATTTTTTGGTTTAGTTGATTTTCATATGTATCAGATGGTAGTGAACATCCTCCACATTTATTAAAATAATTACAAGTCATATATAGTAAAGTAAGGGTTTAACCTTACTTTGGAACCTCAAGATCAAGTCCAGTTTGAGTTATATTATGATCAAGTCCTAACTCTTTAGGGTCAATACCAAGGGCTATACCTATCATTTGAGGAAGATGAAGTACTGGTATATTTACCTTTCTACCAATCTCTTTACTGATATTATGTTGTTGAACATCCATTCTTAAATGACAAAGTGGACAAGGTGTCACCATAACATCTGCATCGTTATCTATAGCATCAAGCATAGCAGTTCCACTTAGTTTATTTGCAGTTGTAGGATTTTGTAATTCTACATGAAAACCACAACATTTATTTTTTGATTCATATTCTACTGGATTTCCACCTAAAGCTTCTACAAGATTATCTAAAGATGTTGGTTTATAAGAGTTTTCTCCACCATTACTTTTATTTTGTAGATGAGATGGTCTAATATTGTGACATCCATAAAATGAAGCTACATTTATATCACTAATAGGGTTAGTTACAAGCTCTTTTATCTTATCGTATCCAAAATCATCTTGTAAAGCATATAAAAAGTGTTTAACTTCACTTGTACCTTTATATTCTAATCCCACCTCTTTTAATTGTTCATTTATTTTATCTTTTAAATCAGAATCATTATCTAATCTATCTTTTGCCATAGCTGTATTTAACTGACAAGTATTACAAATAGTAACAAGTGGTAACTCTAATTTTTCAGCATAACAAATATTTCTAGCATTTAATACAAGTGATAAATTATCATCAAAATCTTGTAGATGACTAGCTCCACAACAACTAGCTTCATCAAGTAAAACCAACTCAATACCAAGCTTTTTAGCTATAGCCATTGTAGATTTCAACAACTCAGGAGTAGATTCTCTTGCAGTACATCCTGTATATAATGCATATTTTAGTGTTTTATTATTAGTATCCATTTTTTACTCCCTAATATTTTGCAGTTGAAGCTATATCAACTAATTTTTTGATCTCATCAAGATTTTTTGATTTTGGCATCTCCCAAGGCATAACTATCTTACCTCTTTTGTACATAGCAATAGCTTCTGGAATATGTTTCATAACTCCAAGATTACCCTCACTATATCTTACTAGTTCACCTTCATCTAAGATACCATGTTTTTCAATAGACCATTTAAATCCTACAGCATGTCTTGTTGCTACATTTTTTAAATGCATCTTATTTTTAAATGATTGTTGATGAAGTTTTGTGATCTTATCAATAGGATTTATCTCTTTTGGACAAGCCTCTGCACACTCATTACATTTTACACAATCCCATATACCTTTACCTGGTTCTTGTAAAGTTTCTAATCTCTCATTTGTAGCTTCATCTCTTACATCAGAGTTAAATCTCCAAGCTTTTACAAGAGCTGCAGGTCCTAGGTAATCTTCATTTACCTCAACAGCGGGACATGCATAAAAACAATTTCCACATTGTATACAATAATCTGCCTCATCAAGCTTATTTGCATCTTCGCAAGTTACTAGATTTTCTTGTTCTGGAAATTCATCTATATCAGCTACTAGATATGGTTGAACTTCATTGTATTTATTCCAGAAATTCTCTTTATCTATAACCATATCTTTATATGCTCGTTTGATATCTTGAGGTTCTATTACAAGCTCATCACCAAATAATTTTGTAAGTTCTAGTACATTATCTTTACAAGCAAGTGTAGGTTTACCATTTACTTTTACTGCACAAGAACCACAAATACCATGTCGACAACTTCTTCTATAAGAAAAAGACCCATCATGCTCCCATTTTATACGATTCATTACATCAAGCACTAGTTCATCTTTTGTTACATTCATCTCAAATGTATCATAATGTGGTAGATAATCAGTAGCTTTGTTAAATCTAAATACTTTTACTTTTATTTTTTTTGCATCACTCATAATCTTCTCCTAATATGTTCTAACTTCTGGTTTAAAATTACCCATTACTACATCCATATACTCAATTGAGATATTTCCATCTTTATCCATATATGCCATAGTATGTTTTAGATATTTTTCATCATCTCTATTAGGATAATCATTTCTAAAGTGAGCACCACGACTTTCTTTTCTATTAATAGCACCCTCAACTATAAATGCACTAAAATCGATCATATGGCTTAATTCTACTGCTTCTTGTAGATCTGTATTGTATATTTTTGATTTATCATCTAATCTAATATTTTTAAATCTTTTTTTAAGATCTTTTAAAATTTCTCTTTGTTCTAAAAGTGATTTTTCTGTTCTAAATACACCTGCATTATTTGTCATAGTTTGTTGAAGTTCATCTCTTAAAGCTGGAACTCTTTCATCACCATTTGATTTTCTTATATTTTCTAACTCATCTATAGCATTTTGTACATCAGATATATGAACATCATTAAATAGTATACCATTTTTTATATCTTCTACTATAGTTTGACCAACATGTCTTCCAAAAAATAAAGCTTCTAAAACTGAATTTGCTCCTAATCTATTTGCACCATGTACACTTACACAGCTACACTCTCCAGCTGCATAAAAACCTTCTACAAGATCTTTTGTATTTGCTCTTACATGTCCCTCTTTATCACAAGGGATCCCACCCATACTATAGTGAGCAGTTGCAGCAATACTAATAGGCTCTTTTATCATATCTTGACCTAAAAATGTAATAGCTAGATCTCTTAATTCTGGTAATTTTGTATTGATTAAATCTGCACCAAGATGAGTTAGATCAATATGAACATGATCTTTATTTTCTCCACATCCACGACCCTCTAATATCTCTTGAGTAATAGCACGACTTACTACATCTCTTGAAGCTAATTCTAGTTTATTTGGGGCATATTTTTCCATAAATCTTTCACCTTTAGAGTTGAAAAGTTTTCCACCTTCTCCTCTTGCTGCCTCACTTATTAGAACTCCACTTCCAGCAATTCCTGTTGGATGAAACTGTACAAACTCCATATCTTCTAAAGGAAGTCCATGACGAGCTACAATACTTAGTGCATCTCCTGTATTTGCATGTGCATTTGAGTTGATTTTAAAAGCTCTACCATATCCACCAGTTGCAAACATAACTGCTCTTGCATTGAAAATTTGAGCTGAACTATCTACAAGATTATATGCATATACCCCACTTACTTTTCCATCTTTGTATATAATATCACTACAATAATACTCATCATCAAAAGTAACACCATCTCTACAAGCTTGTTCATAAATAGTTTGAAGTAGTGTAAGACCTGTTCTATCTTTTGCATAACAAGCTCGTGGGCTACTTTGACCACCAAATGGTCTTTGAGCTATTTTCCCCTCTTCATTTCTACTAAATGCAGCTCCCATTCTCTCGGCCCATCTAATAGTTTCAGGTGCTTTAGAACACATAAGTTTAATAGCATCTTGATCACCTAAATAATCACTTCCTTTTACTGTATCAAACTCGTGAAGTTCTATACTATCTTCATCACTTAAAGCTGCATTAATACCACCTTGAGCGGCACCTGAATGTGATCTTAAAGGATGAAGTTTTGTTAAAACACAAACGCTTAAACCAGCATGAGCTGCTTCTCTAGCTGCTGCACAACCAGCAAGTCCAGCTCCTACAATTACTACATCATATTTATGAATTGGAATACTCATATTGTTGTTCCTTTTTTATATTAAATTTATTTAAAATTAAAAATTTGACTCATTGTATCATATTTGTTTATAAAGTATTATTAATTTTTTTTAGATTTATTGGACTAAAAGGGTTAAGTATTACAAAGAGTAACAGTAAACTAGAAGCGAAATATATAAGCTATAATTTTATAGCCTACAGCTGCAAAACTAATTGTTCCAAACAGATTTAATCCAATATTGAGTAATCCATACCAAAAATTACTACCTAAAAGTATAAAACTTTCTATTGCAAAAGTAGAATATGTAGTTAATGCTCCTAAAAAACCTGTAACTAAAAATCCTCTTAAGGTATCATTTGGTGTAAAATGTAAGAAAAGTGCTACAAGAATACCTATAATAAAACTACCCAATAAATTTACAGCTAGTGTAGCAAATGGTATCTCATGAGGATAATATTTTACAACTTGAAGTCCAATATAAAATCTACTAATTGCTCCTAAAGCACCACCTAATCCAACAGCTGCTATTGTACTTGCATTAAATGTCATATTCTAACAATCCTTTTTGATATTCTTCATTCATTAATTTTTGTGTATCATCCCACCATGATGATTTTTTTACAGCTTGTACACTTGGAAGATATTTAATTATTACTTTTCCACTTTTTTGTGTTAGTTTTTTAGAATCAAATAGTTTTCCAGTACCTATTAAAATAATAGGTTGTACTTTTAAATCAAATTTTTCAGCTATAATTTTTGCTCCAGCTTTAAATTTTCGTAATTTATCTGTATTACTTCTAGTACCTTCTGGGAAAATAGCAATAGGTCTATTATTATCAAGTGCTATTTTTGAATCTTTTAAAAGTTTTACTAAACTACTTTTACTCTCTCTTTGAACTTGTATCATATTTGGTAGTTTTAAAATATATCCAAACCATGGGATATCACCTATCTCCTTTTTTGCTATCCATGATATATTTTTAGCATATAAATATTCTAAAATTATAATATCAAGAACAGACTGATGATTTATCATTAACATATTAGCATCAAGATCAGGTTTACCCTCAATTTGAAGCTCTATACCTAAAAGTATCATCTGTAGCTTTGCCCATTTTTGTCTTATATAATGTATCTTACTTTTAAATATAAACATTAAAATTATTACAATAGAAACTGTAATAATCATTTGTACAATTGTAAAATAAGCCTTTATTTTATCTGTCATCTTTTATCCATCCTATATTTTTATTTTTTAAAATTATTTTTTTAAAATTATTTTTTGTATTAATAACCTCTACAAGTTCTTTTTTTGTAGTTATTTTAAAAATTGTAGAATTTTTTGTTGGTAATATATATATCTTTTTATTTTTCTCTAAAACAATTTTTTTATTTGGTATAAATAGATATGTTACAATCAATAATAAAATTGTAGTAGTTATAAAATAAAATAAATTTTTTCTTAAATATAATAAACATGCAAAAATTAAAAAAAGTATTATAGCAATTATTTGTTTATAAAAAAGCAAATTACTATTATAAGGGTTTAAGTTTGTTTGAGTACTAACTAACTCCTCTTTTAGAGTTACATTAATATTAAGTAAAATAAAATCTTTTTTCCGAGTATTATAATATGTAAATTTTAAAACTTTTTTATGAATAGGTATAACTACATAATAATATAATCTTTGAATATTTTCTTTATCTGAATAACTTTCTATACCTTGCTCTTTATAACCTTTTAAATAGATATCTTCAAGATTACTTTTTTGTGCTTCTAATACAATAGTAGCTAAGATATTATTATTATCATATTGTTTTGTATTAACTTGTAATATATCAATATTAGATGCTATAATATTAGAAAATAGATTTTGATCTATAGCTATTTGTTCAAAAGAGATATCTAAAGGATCCAAAGAGATATAATCTACAATCTCATCATCATAAAATAAAGCTAATGTAATTGTAGGTAATATAAATTTTTTATCTTCTGCTTTAAACTGTAATTTTGTACTATATTGGTTGTTTTTTTGTTGTATCCAAATAGGATCTTGTGTTATAATTTGAAGGTTTTTTGCCCCTGCAAAAGTGGTAATAATTTTATTGTAAGTATCTTTTGGATTTAAAATAATAGCTTTTAGATCTATAATAAATCTTTGATTTGTAAATACCCTTTTTGGATAAGAGTTATAAGAGAGATATAGATTTTTAGATTCTATATCACCAGCTACACTATTATTGATAAAAATAATAAAAAATAAAGCTATTTTAAATATTATTTTCATCAAATATAAATTAGTTAAAAAAACCTTGAAGCATTTTTACCCCATCATCACAACCTAAAAGTTCCTCTATTGCACGCTCAGGATGAGGCATAAGCCCAAATATATTTTTCTCTTTATTACAAATACCAGCTATTTGATCTACACTACCATTTAAAATTTGAGTTTCACCATCTTTATTACAATATTTTAATAAAATTTGATTATTTTCTTCTAAATCTTTTAATCCTGCTTCATCTATATAATAATTTCCATCATGATGTGCTACAGGTATATTTACTATATCATTTTTATTTAATTGTTTTAAAAATATATTATCATTATTTATAACTTTTAAATGATGATATTTTGATATAAAATGTAAATTATCATTTCTTTTTAAAGCACCAGGAAGAAGTCCTGTTTCTACTAATACTTGAAAACCATTACAAATACCAAGTATCTTTCCACCATCTGCTGCATATTGTTTTACACTATTCATAATTTTTGCAAATTTAGCTAATGCTCCACTTCTTAGATAATCTCCATAAGAAAAACCACCAGGAATCACAACAAGATTAGTATCTGTAGGTATAGATACATTATCATGCCAAATAATCTCTACTGTTGCACCTAATTTTTCAAAAGCATACTTTGTATCATACTCACAATTTGTTCCAGGGAACTGTAAAACTACAACTTTCATCATCTACTCTTCTATAGTAATATCATAATCTTCAATTACAGTATTTGCTAAAAGCTGTTCACACATACTTGTTACCTCTTTTTTTGCTTCATCTTGTGATGTTGAAGTAAGCTCCATAATGATTTGTTTACCAACTCTTACATCTTTTACTATATCTTTAAAACCTATAGTATCTAGTGTATGATGTGTTGCTTTTCCTGCTGAGTCTAAAACTCCTTGTTTTAATGCTATATTTATAATTGCTCTCAATTTATATCCTTTTTTTTAATTTAATATTCTATTTAAAACTTCTTCATAAGCTACTTTTAGACCACCTAAACCTTGTCTAAATCTATCTTTATCTAGCTTTTGACCTGAATTTATATCCCAAAATCTACAGTTATCTGGACTTATTTCATCTATTAAAATAATATTTCTATCTTTATCATACCCAAACTCTAATTTAAAATCTACAAGATTTAAACCTTTTGTTTTAAAAAATGGTTTTAAGATATCGTTTATCTCTCTTGCTACTCTTCGTATTTTATCTAACTCATCTTGATACTGCACAAGCTCTAATATAAGTGCATGTTGATCATTTAGTTTAGGGTCACCTAGCTCATCATTTTTATAATCAAACTCTACAAGTGTAAAAGGAAGTGTTTTTCCATCTTCTATACCTAAATTTTTACTTAAACTACCAGTTGCAATATTTCTTACAATTACCTCTATTAGTATAACTTCACATCTTTTATGAAGCATATTATTATCATCTAATATCTCTACAAAATGAGTAGGGATACCCTTGTTATTTAAAAGTTTAAAAAGTTCTGTTGAAATTTTGTTGTTTAATGCACCTTTACCCTCTTCACTTGACTTTTTTTCACCATTAAATGCTGTTAAGTCATCTTTAAATTCTGAGATTAAAAGATCAGGATCTTTAGTTTCCCAAATCTTTTTTGCTTTTCCTTCATAAAGTAAGTTTGTTTTTTCCATTTTAAATATCCTTTATTTTTTCATTATTATTAGAGATTTTAATATATCTACACCAACTTTTAATTGATTGTCTTTTAGTAGTTGTTTTGGAGTGATAATTGTTTTATCTACTTTTGTTTTATTATCATCTTTTTTTATATTACCTATTTTTTCTAATTCACCTTTTAAATGTTTTCTTAACTCTTTCTCTTTTATAATAAAATCAGACTCTTTTTGAGTCAAAACTTTACCAGCAAAAACCTTAATATCAGGTATAATTCCCTTTGCTTGAATAGTTCTACCACTTGGAAGATAATATTTTGCAACTGTTAATTTTATAGCTTCACTTTGATCTGGAGTTATTGGTATTATTCTTTGAACACTCCCTTTTCCAAATGTAGTTTTACCTACAATAACAGCTCTTTTTAGATCTTGTAATCCACCACTTACAATCTCACTTGCACTTGCACTTCCCTCATTTACAAGAATTACCATAGGTACTTTTGTAATAGTATTTAAAGAGCTTAATTGAAAATATTCATCATCTGCTTTATTTCTACCTTTTTGTGATACGGCAACACCTTTATCTACAAAAAGATCTATAGTTTTTATAGCTTGATCTAAAAGTCCACCAGGATTATTTCTTAGATCTATTATTATAGCTTTTGTCTCTTTTTTGTATTGTTTTATAAACTTAGTTAAATCAGCAGCAACATTCATATCCATAAAAGAAGCAATTCTTAGATATAATATCTCTTTATTTATCATTTTAGCAGTAACAGATTCTATTTTTATAATATCTCTTATAATTTTTATTTTTAAAGGTTTTGTTTCACCTTTTCTTACAATTGTTATCTCAATAGGATCACCTACTTTTCCTCTCATTGTATCAACAGCATCTGATAAATTCATATTTAGTGTAGATTCATCATTTATTTTTAAGATTATATCACCAGCTTTTATTCCTGCTTTAAATGCAGGGGTATCATCTATTGGAGATATTACAGTCAAAGCCCCATCTCTTTTACCTACAACAATACCTAGACCACCAAATTCACCTTTTGTTTCAACTTTCATTTGTTTATAAGAGTCTTGATTTAACATATCAGAATGTGCATCTAATTCGTGTAAAAGACCACTAATTGCTTTATCAACTATTTTACTAAGATTCATATCATCTACATATAATAACTCAACTGCTGATATCACTTTTTGTAATTTTGTATACGATTCTAGTCTTGTTGGTTCTGTTTTTATAGCTTCTTTAGCAAATGTAGCAGATATAAGAAGTGCAGTAAAAGCAGGAATAAAAAGTTTTTTCATCTATAGATCACCTTTTTGGTTAATTTTTGTCTAATTGTATCAAATTGTATATAAATATGTTCTTTAGTTTAATATTTACTAGATATAATATGAAAATAATACCAAATTAAATTATATGGAGAAGAAATTGAATAAAAAAAATGTAAAAAAAGTAGTTTTAGCTTATAGTGGTGGACTAGATACTAGTATTATTTTAAAATGGCTTCAAGATGAGTATGGTGCAGAAGTTATCACTTTTACAGCTGATTTAGGTCAAGGTGAAGAGGTAGAACCAGCAAGAGTAAAAGCACTTGCTATGGGTATAAAAGAGGAAAATATTTTTATACTTGATATAAAAGAGGAATTTGTAAAAGATTATGTATTTCCTATGTTTAGAGCAAATGCTATTTATGAGGGTGAATATCTTTTAGGTACTTCAATAGCTAGACCACTTATTGCAAAAAAACAGATTGAAATTGCTACTAAAATGGGTGCAGATGCTGTAGCTCATGGAGCAACAGGAAAAGGAAACGATCAAGTGAGATTTGAACTTGGATATTTAGGTTTAAATCCAGATATTACAGTGATTGCTCCTTGGAGAGAGTGGGATCTAAATAGTCGTGAAAAACTATTAGCTTATGCAAAAGAACATGGTATTGAAATAGCTCAAAAACATCTTGATGAAGATGGGAACCCATCAGTATCTCCATACTCTATGGATGCAAATCTACTTCATATCTCTTATGAAGGATTGCATCTTGAAAATCCAGCTAATGAACCAGAAGATTCTATGTGGTTATGGACTACAGACCCTATAAAAGCTCCTGATACACCTGAGTATATTACAATTGGGTATAAAAATGGAGATCCAATCTCTATAAATGGTGAAGAATTAAGCCCTGCAACACTTCTTAAAAAACTAAATGATTATGGAAATAAACATGGAATTGGAAGAATAGATATAGTTGAAAATAGATATGTAGGTATGAAAGCTAGAGGTTGTTATGAAACTCCAGGTGGTACTATTATGTTAAAAGCACATAGAGCTATAGAAAGTATTTGTCTTGATAGAGAAGAAGCACACTTAAAAGATAGTATTATGCCAAAATATGCAGAGTTAATTTACAACGGATATTGGTTTGCACCTGAAAGAAAAGCACTTCAATCTCTTATAGATGAAACTCAAAAAAATGTAGAAGGTGAAGTTCGATTAAAACTTTATAAAGGAAATATTTTTGTAGTAGGAAGAACAAGCCCTAAATCACTTTTTAGTGAAGAACACTCTACATTTGAAGCAGATGAAGTGTATAACCAAAAAGATGCCGAAGGATTTATCAGATTAAATGCTTTAAGATTTATAATAGAGGGTCATACAAGAAAATAAGGGGATTTTATGAAACTACAAGAGATAAAAAATATAGATATAACAGAAAAAAAAGTTTTTTTAAGATGTGATTTTAATGTACCTGTTGATGAGTATCAAAATATTACAGATGATAGAAGGATAAGAAGTGCTTTAAATACTATTAGATATTGTATAGATAATGATTGTGCTATTATTATTGCTAGTCATTTTGGACGACCAAAAAATGGTTATGAAAAAAAATACTCTTTAAGACCTGTAAAACAAAGATTAAAAACATTATTAAAAATGGATATAAAATTAGCTCCAAGTATAGTATGTGAAGAAACAGTACAAATGGCAAAAGATCTTCAATGTGGAGAGATAATGTTTTTAGAAAATATGAGATTTGAAGATGGTGAGACTAAAAATGATGAAACTCTTTCTAAAACTTTAGCATCTATGGCTGATATTTATATAAATGATGCATTTGGAGTATCTCATAGAGCTCATGCTTCAGTTGAGGGAATTGCTGCTCATTTTGATATAGAGCATAAAGCAGCTGGTTTTTTACTAGCAAAAGAGATTCAGTATTTTTCACATATTATAAAAGAGCCTAAAAGACCATTTGTAAGTATAGTAGGTGGTAGTAAAGTAAGTGGTAAACTTCAAGCCCTTTATAATCTTGTGCCAAAAGTAGATAAGATTATCATAGGCGGTGGTATGGCATTTACTTTTCTTAAGGCTTTGGGTCATGAAATAGGAAACTCACTTGTTGAAGAAGATTTAATTCCTGATGCTATAAAAATTATGGATGAAGCAAAAACTTTAGGGGTAAAATTTTATCTTCCTGTAGATGCAGTTGTAGCTGAAGAGTTTGATGCAGAAGCATTTGCTAGAGCAGTGCCAATACAAGAGATACCAAAAGGTTGGATGGGACTTGACATTGGACCAGCTTCTGCTTTACTATTTGCCCAAGCACTAGAAGATGCACATACAATTCTTTGGAATGGACCTATGGGGGTGTATGAGATGGATAAGTTTGCAAAAGGAAGTACAAAACTATCTCATGCAGTTGCTTCTTCATATGCAACTACAGTAGTTGGTGGTGGAGATACAGCAGATCTAGTAAGAAGAACTGGAGATGAGGATGATATG
>JAMOPZ010000206.1 GCA_027064245.1 Campylobacterales bacterium | reverse complement strand
ATGTGTTTAAATTAGCAAACATAGTTACTGACACTGTTCCAAGAATTTCAAAAGAGAAGTTTCATTTTAAACAGATACCACAAGTTAAATTGAATAGGAACTTCAGTCTAATAGGAGGAATGATTAATTAAAGTATAGACATTGATGAAAGAGTGACAAAGTTTTTGCAAAGTTACAATATATATCCTTTACAGATACAACAGGAACAGGTAAAACATTTTAGTAGCGATAAAGATACTAAACTTTTAAACACTATGGATATTATCCACACTAAATACCCATACTATGGCACTATACTACAACATTGACCCGATTTCAAGGGGATTATAAAAAAATAAAACTTGAAATTAAAAAATATTTAGAATAGACAAAATAAGTCCATAAAACTTCGTATCATTTCTAATCAAAAATATATTAGGAATGATTATGACAACTACTCAACAGCTACAGAAATTAAAAAACGACAAAATTTCTTCTCAAATACTACTTTTTGATCTAGATGGCACTTTGATTGATACAGATGAAGCAAATTTTCTAGCCTATACAGAAGCTGTTAAACAAGTTAAAAATATAGATTTAGACTTGTTGTATCAAAGTAATGAGAGATTTACAAGAGAAAAGCTTAGTTTAATTATTCCAAATTTAACTGCCAAAGAAGTTAAAAGAATTATAGAGATAAAAACCAATGTATTTTATAAATATTTACAAAATACAAAACTAAATATCGCTGTTTTAGAAATCATAAAACAGTTTTCTAAAACAAATAAAATTATTTTAGCTACAAGTAGCCATAAACTAAAAGCAGATTTGCTTTTAAAACACCATAGTTTATCTGATATTTTTTATGAGAAATATTATAAGGAAAATTATGCAAGTGTAGAAAACAATAAATATAAATATATCTTAGATGATTTAAATGCGCAACCAAATGATGTGGTAGTTTTTGAAGATACCAAAGATGAGATAACAAAGGCTATGCTCTTAAATATACCGTCTATAAATATTATCAACTTTAAAATAAAAGGGGAAAGAAGTTATGAATAAATTTAAAATTTATGCTAATAGTGAGTATTTAAAACATACTATTCAAGGTTATTTTCATACAGACTATGTAAGATATGGAAACCCAGGTAATCCAGACTATTTAAATGATTTGAAAAATACTTTTAATAGTTATCCAAAGGAAAAGTTGCATAATGCAGCAACTAAGTTATATAATGCCCTAAAAGAAGATTTATCTAACTTTGATAGAGAATTTACTGTGTGTGTTATTCCAAGATCAAAAGCTCAAAACAGTTATAGCCTTGAGCAACTTTTTTTTAAAGGAGTTGTAAAGATGCTTATAGAAGAACTGGGATTTAACGATGGTTCAGATTATATAATACGACATACTGATACAAAAACAACTCATCTGGCCCATTCTAAAAGAGGAGCTGAATATGCAGGAGATGGAAGTATGCCATATCCTGGTATTACAAAAGATACATGCAATATCTCAAAAGATGTAAAAGGTAAATATATTTTACTTATTGATGATATTTATACAAAAAGTGTAAATATAGATGAAGATGCCATACAAGCATTATTAGATAATGGTGCAAAATCAGTAATATTTTATGCAATAGGAAAAACAAAATGATATATACACAAAACGCAATAAACATTTTAACAACAATAACATATAAAGGTGTCGGTAGGGCTTGGATTGTTAAAAATTTAAAAGGAAAAGAGAGTATAGAGACTATTGTTTCATTATTAAATACTAAATCAAAACAAGTGGAAGAAGTTACTATTGATAATTTTGAGTTTAATAAAAATCAAATATTAAAAAAACTGTCAACTTTAGAAGATAGCTGTGATGGTTTAATAGCTAGGGGAGATAAAAACTTTCCAAAATACAGAGGAACTGTAAAAGAAAGTGAACAGCCAATTTTTCTCTTTTATAAAGGTGATATTGATTTACTACATATTGAAAATAACAATATAACAGTAATAGGACTACTTAATCCAGATGAGAAAATTGAACAAAGAGAAAGAAAAATAGTTCAAGAAATTATAAAACATGATATTACAATAGTTAGTGGATTAGCCTTTGGTTGTGATAGTATTGCTCATCAAGAGGCTATAAAAGGTGGTAAAACCATTGCAATTTTACCAAGTCCTCTTAATAATATACTACCTGCTAAAAATAAAGTTTTGGCATATGAAATTTTAGAAGAAGGTGGTCTTTTAATCTCTGAATATTACGAAGATTTTAAAAGCAGAAATGAATTAAGCAGTAGATA
>JAMOPZ010000205.1 GCA_027064245.1 Campylobacterales bacterium | reverse complement strand
TTAAAGAACCAAATGTTAGTGCATTTTTAGGTTATTTATTAGACCCAAATAAAGAGCATGGATTAAAGGATTTTCTACTACGAAAAATTATTGCACCAATTATTTCAGAGGATAAGCCATTTGGACTATTTATAAATGGAAAGATTGTAAACCTTACAAATGATTCTGATTTTAAAGTTGAAGTAGAACTAGAAAAAAAAGTTATAATTAATTCTGGGGATAAAAGAGATATAGATATTGTTATCAATATTTTTGAAAAAACAGAGTTGATATTTATTCTTTGTATTGAAAATAAAATAAGAGCTAGTTCGGTTACAAAAAATCAATTAAACGAACAACTAGAAGGTATTCAAACAAAATTTCCTAATACTCCTACAGGTTTTATTTATCTCACACCTGAATCATGTCCCAAATGTAGAGAAGAATATAGTGAATTTATAACTACACACAAAGATATACCAGTGACACATTTATTTTGGAGTAGTCATATTTATGGTTGGATGGTTGATATGCTAGTAGAAGAATCAAAAGGTGAAATAGAACCAATTTTTGAATATTCAAAATACACTATAAAAGCTTTTATGAATTTTATAAAAACTGACTTTCAATCATATAAAGAAGAGAAAAGCAATATAAACAAAAAAGATAATACAAAATATAACTTTAATGGTAAAATTAATTTAGCAAAAGGTAAATTAGTTTTAGAAGTTTTCAAAAAATATACAGACACTAAGACTACTATTACATATGATGAACTTGATAAGTATTCAAAAATATTCCGTAATGGTAGAGTTATAGAAAGACTAAGTATTGTACAAAGTCGCGTGAAAAGAGAAAGACAAAGATATTCAACTAAAGATAATGAAGTTATAAAGTTGAGCGATGGAACTAAAGTCGTAATTCATGCAGGTTGGTCTTCTGGTGGAGATGATTTTAACAGAGTATTAGAAGAAGCTAAGAGATTAGATAATAAATTTGAAGAGGTAAATTAAATGGAAAATCAAAATTTAACATTAACAAAAGCAATGAGAGAAATAGAACTTGCTAAAGAAAAAAAACAATGGAAAAATATCAAAAAAGATGAAGTTTTTACAGATATAAGAAAAACAAGAGTATGTTTTCATCCTTTTACTTCTGAAGCAAAAGTAAAAAAAATTGATGAAAAAATTAAATTACTCCAAGAGTTAGTTAATGATAAAGGGTATGATACATTACAATTAGCTTTACAGATGAAAGATACTGATATTAATAGTCCTGATGATATTGATTTAATAATGGGGATGAGTAAAATTATTGACTATTTGCTAAATGAAAAAAAAATTCTAAAAAATTGTTGTGATGCAAAATAATATTATAGATAAAACAGTAAATATTAACTATCAACAAGCAGTGAATACGATTATGAAGAATAAACAAAAAGCTTTTTTTGATATAGCAAGTAGTCCTGAGATAGCAAAAAAGAAAAGAATATATGCTATCAATAAAATGTTAGCAAGAGCAAATAATTATACAAATAATGAGTTACTAAATAATTATGAATATATTGTACAAATGATAGAGAGAATTTTGGAACTTAAAGAAATAATAGGTAATGAACTAAAATTAATATTTGATAAATATCATATTAATGTGTTAGACGAAAAAAACTTAAAAGAATTTATACTTACTTTTCATACAATAGGGCTACAAGAACTAAATAAGGTTAAACAACTATGATAAATAAATCTTTATTAGCTTTGGCATGTGGAGATAGTTATGGTAGTTATTTTGAGATGATGGGACTACAAGGGGTAACATTTGATATAGATAAACTACCAAATAAACCAGTAGAAGTAAAAATAACAGATGATACTAAAATGGCAAATATTTTACTGAAACATTATCAAGAATATAAAAAGATAAAAAATAATATTCTTCTTAAAAGATATAGACATTGGGCTATGGGTGAAGGTAAAACGGATGGGATAGGTTTACATACAAAACAAGTATTAGTAGATAAAAAAGAAGATAAAGATTCACAAGGCAATGGTGCTTTAATGAGAAATATACCTTTTGCATGTCAACTTATCAAAGATGGGTATAGTTTTGAAAATGCTGTATCACTTATGAATAAAGAATCAGCATTAACGCATAGTAATGAAACTATATTTATATGTAATAAACTATCACTTGATTTAGCCATTAATGGAATAGACATATTGGATAAATCTGAATATATAGATATTTTACTTCAATTAAAATATGGTGATACTGCATGGGTAATATATAGTTTATTTATAGTAATAGAAACACTAAAAAAAGGA
>JAMOPZ010000204.1 GCA_027064245.1 Campylobacterales bacterium | reverse complement strand
ATTGTTTGCTTCTATTAGTGAAGATGATAAGATGAAATTTTTTAAACTTCAAGGTAAAAGAAAAGTAGATAATGAATTTTTTGCTTATGATACAACTTCAATCTAATTTGACAAATAAAATGAAAAAAAATTGTAAATATATAGTAAATAAAATATATAATATAGTATAATATAATTAATAATAAAGGATTTAGATGTTAACAAAAGAGGATAAAAAACAACTAAGAAAAGAACAAATTATGCAAAGTGCATTAGAACTTTTTGCTTCAAATGGGTTTTATAATACTACTATACCAGATATAGCAAAGCAACTTAAAATGAGTGTTGGTAATATGTATAATTATTTTAAATCAAAAGATATTCTAGCAAAAGAGATAATTAGTTTTATTTCAAAATATTTAGGAATGGAATTAAAAAAGATTAATGAATCAGATACGACTACACAAGAAAAAACAAGAAAAATAATAGAAGTTTATTTTACAATTGCAAAAATAAAACCAGAGATGATAGATTATTTTTTAAGAGTTTATTTAAGCAATAGAGAAGTATTTAAAGATGGTTGTGAGGGTATGATTTGTGTAAATGAATTTGTTACAGAGATTATGATCTATTTTGAAGAGGGTGTTGCTTGTGGTGACTTAAGAGATCAAGATTTTTTTAGTGCCTTTGGACTTTTTATGGGATATTTAGGTGGTATGGTATTTTTAAAAGGGGAAGATATATTGCCAAGAGAGTTAGATGAATATATTGATGATATAACAAATAATATTTATAAGGCTTTAAGTGTCTAAAACAAAACTTTTATGGTTAACTTCGATTTCTTGTAATGGCAATGCACACTCTTTTTTAAATTATCCTCAACTTGAAATTTTTTTAGATAATTTTGAGTTTATATATCATCCTATTTTAGAAAGTAATTATACTTTAGAAGATATTATACATAAAGATTTGAAGTGTGATATACTTTTAATAGAAGGTTCAATAAGTAGTGAATATAAAAAATATAATGAACCAATTATAAATATAATAAATAAATATGCCTCAATTGTAAAAAAAATAGTTACAGTGGGTACTTGTGCTACATTTGGAGGTATATTTAGACAAAGTGGTTATGCTTATACTACAGGGCTTCATTTTGATCAAGAAAATCCTACTTTTTTATTTAGTAATTTAAAAGATAAAACTATAAGTATAAGTGGTTGTCCTATTCAGCCTGAAGCTTTAGCAAATATACTATTTAGTATTAAAAATAATATAAATATATCACTTGATAAATTTAATCGTCCAAATGAATATTTTGCATATACAGTACACAATGGTTGTACTAGAAATGAATATTTTGAGTATAAAGTAGATAATCACCTTTTTGGGAAAAAAGAGGGGTGCATGTTTTATGATCACGGTTGTCAAGCTCCATTTACTAATGGAAGTTGTAATAAAATATTATGGAATGAGGTAAATAGTAAAACTAGAAATGGTGAACCATGTCATGGTTGTGTAAATCCAGATTTTCCCACAATAAATTTTTTTCAAACTAAAAAGAATATGGGGATACCTCAAAATTTACCAATTGGAGTTGGCAAAAGAGCTTATCTTACATTAGCTGGAGTTACAAAAGCTTTCAAAATCAAAAGACTTGAAGAGGATTTATTTTAGTATATAAAAATATATGCTATAATATATGTATAAATACATATTTAAACTAGGAGTAGATTATGGTAACTTATGCAAGAGATGAGATAGTAGGTATAGCAGAACTTGGAAAATCCTTGGGAAAATTTTTGGATAAAGTTGTACAAAATCCTATGAATAAATTAGCAATCACAAGAAGAAATGAACCAGAAGCTGTAATTATACCTATAAAAGAGTATGAATATATGAAACAAGCAGCAGATATGTATGAAGATATGCAAATATCTCAAGTAATAAAAGAACGGGTAATTGATAGAAAAGAACCTGCAAAAATGCATACAATGGAGGATATGGAGAAATATTTTAAATTAAGAGACATAAAATAATGTATCATGTAAAATTTTATGATGATGTTTTTTATGATTTAGATAAATTACCAGACGATATAGCAACAGAAGCAAAAGAGTATTTCTATAAGTATGAAAAAGATCCATACAAATATAGTCAAAAGCTTTATAATCAAGGTGAATTTAATCTTGAAGGATATAGGAAAACATATCTTGCAGATGCATCATATAGAATAGTGCTTAAAATAGAAAATAATATAGCAAAAATTATAGAAGTGGTAGCTGTTGGTAAAAGAGAAAATATGGAAGTTTATAAAGAAGCTTTTAACAGAATAA
>JAMOPZ010000203.1 GCA_027064245.1 Campylobacterales bacterium | reverse complement strand
AAAATATTTTCTTGAAGCTAATGTTTTACTAATATCACTTTGAGGATCATCAAGATCTCCAAAAATTCTAAGTTTTGCAGGACAAGTTATTTGACATGCAGTTGTAGTTTTACCTTTATCTAGTCTTGTATCTGCACAAAATATACATTTATCTGTAATTTTATTTTTATAATCTATATATCTAGCTTCATAAGGACAAGCACTCATACAAGCCAATGTTAAATCACATTTTTGTTTATATAATCGTACTATACCGTTGTTATCTATATATATAGCATCATTAGGACAAGCCTTTAGACAAGGTGTATCTTGACAATGTTGACATTGCATCTGGATATACTTTAATTTTGATCTATCAAGATCCCAAAAATCACCCTCAACTTTACCATCTTCTTGTATCCAAAGTCTATGATTTGAAGCACCAAGATCTATACCATTTTCCTCTTTGCATGCTACTTCACAAGCTTTACAGTTAATACAAAGTTTATAATCAAATGCCATACCGTAATTTGCCATATATAATTCCTAGACTATAAACTAAAAGTTTCTATTTTGTTTTCTATTGTTTTTATCTGATCTAAATTAAGTTGATAACAAGGTTTTAATTGATATTTAATATATCTTACTTCAGCAGCAGTAAAACCTTTTGGATCTTTATTTGATATGTTTAAATTTGTATCATCAATATCTAGTCGTTTTAATCTTCCATACTCTATTTGGAGATAATAAACTATCAAAAAACTCTCTTTTGTTTTTTCTATAGTTACATATATCTTATCATCTGCAATCTCATTTAACTTTATATCTTCACTTATATTTACTATATTAAAATATTTTAAAATCTCTATAAAAGTTTCTGTTGTGATAAAACCTATATAAAACTTACTAAATACTTCAAAATATCTTAAGATAATTTTTGTAGTTAGAAATTTAAAATCTAAAATATTTTTTTTATCTTTTCTAGTGGTTTTTAATATCCAAGATAGGGTACTAAAATACTTAAATTCTCTAGTTTTTATATCTTTAGCAAAACATAACTTTTTATGATTATATGAAGTAAATTTTTTTGTTTTTGTATTTAAATGATATATTAAATTTTTTATAAGATTATCATCATCCAATGCTTTAGTAAGCCAAACTGTAGCATAAGGGGGAAATACACTTGTACCTAATGCACCTTTATTTAAGATGATTAATGCCTTTATCTCTAACTGAGGAAATATAACCTCAAGAAGTGCTTTTTTCTTTTTGAGTCGTTTTCTTAAGCTTGTAGTTGTTTTTACAATTGTACTTTCTACAAACCAAACTGCACCTTTTGTAAAAAACATTGCATCAAATTCTGTTACATCTTTGTAACCTGCTTTATAAACTATTTGATCATTTAGATCCATCATTAAACCATTTTTTTGATTTTGACAACTATTTTGATGAGGACCTTTTAGGATAAATTTTTCTATAATATTATTATTAATTGCATATTTTAGTAATAATTCATAGATTATATTTTCATAAATTTCACCTATAAAACTACTATATGTGCTTATATAATGTGGATCATCATGATCTATATCTGTTTTTTGAAGTTTCTTTAAATATGATGAATGGTATTTATAAAAAAATAGATTTTCAATAATCCTATCATCCATAGTTAAAGTTTCTATCTCTTTACTAATAGGTAAGGTAATTTTAATAGTCTCTTTCATTGTTTATAGTCTATCATAATATTATTTAAAATTAAATTATACATTTTTTATATTTACAATTTGATTGTCTATTATAGCAACTAGTTGGTTATCAACCGTATCTATTTTTAAAACTTTAGCTAAAATAGTATTGTTTACTTTTTGTAGTGGATATTCTTGTAAAATACCATTTTTTAGTCTTAATGCTCTAGTGCTTAGTTTGTAAATATCAGATATGTCATGTGTTACCATAATAGTTGTGGTTCTAAACTCCTTATGCAATAATAGTATCTCATCTTGTAGTTTTATTCTCATAGCTGGATCCAATGCAGAAAGAGGCTCATCCATAAGTAGTAATTTTGGTTTATTTATCAATGCTCTACAAAGCCCAACTCTTTGTTTTTGTCCACCACTTAAGTTTTTAGGATATCTATCTTTTAAGTTAGAAAGCTCTGTTATATCTAAAAGTTTTGAGGCTAATTTTTTATTATTTTTTACAAAAAGTAAGTTTTGTTCCACAGTCATATTTTCAAATAAGGCATAATCTTGAAAAACAAATCCTATATCTCTTTGTTGTACAGGTAATTTAAAATTATCCTTTAGCCAAATATCATTATCTACACTTATAGTTCCA
>JAMOPZ010000202.1 GCA_027064245.1 Campylobacterales bacterium | reverse complement strand
TAATACTTTATACTTTCCATAATTTTTTCTAAATTTATTTTACCATACCCATAATAATCATTTTTGTTGTTGATATAGTCTATATTACCTATTTTATCTGCAGTATTTTTCAAAATACTTTCTATCTCTATTCTAGTTAAACTTGGATCTTTTTCTAGCATCAAAGCTATAATACTAGTAACTATAGGAGCAGAAGCTGATGTACCTATAAATTTATTTGAATCATCATATAAAAGATAATTATCATCTATATAAGATATACCATTTTTACCTGTAGGATCCAAAGTAGCAATACCTAGATCATATCCTCCAGGAGCCAAAAGATCTAAATTTGAACCATAGTTACTATACCATGCTCTTAAATTATATTTATTTGATGAACCTACGGATATAACCTCCGATATTGATGACTCATCATTTTGCATAGATATATCATCATTTCCACAAGCAAATATTATAGGTATCCCTCTACCATTTTTACTATTTGTGGCTATATCTATGATTTTATCTTTAACTGCTAAAGATACATCATATGTTCCCCAAGAACAATTTATAATATCTGCACCTAATTCTACAGCTTTATCAAAAAGTTCTATTGTTTGGCTATCTGTCATCTCATTTGCATATTGTAAAAATATTATATTTGATTGATTTGCGATACCTGCTATTCCTTTACTGTTAATCCTTGCTGCTATTATACCCGTAACAGCTGTACCGTGATATGCTGTTGTATTTAAAAGTGATGTATCATTTGAATTTGTTAAAATATTGTAAGTATTAATTATTGTATTTTGTAAATCTTCATGAAAAATATCTAACTCTTCATCAATTACAGCTATGGTGATACCTTTTCCACTATATGTTTGCAATATATCCCCTGGATGTATATTTGCATCATTATTTATATTATGTTGAGTATAAAAAAGATCATTTTTGTCTATATACCATTGTTGGTTAAAATATGGTTCACCTAGAAGAGATATATTATTATCTTTAATTGTTTGCTTTAAAGATGACTCACTACTGCAACCTAAAAAAAATAATATAATTATAAAATAAAAATACAATATCTTTTTTTGCATTATCGTTTACCTAAATGTTTTAAAAAATTTGGTTGCGCATACTTTATGTATGATAAGTTATTTAATTTATTTGCTATATCTAAAGTAAGATTTTTATTTTTTACTTCTACTAAATATAAATTATCTGTAAACTTTTGTTTTACTGTTAGATTAAAATCTTGTGCAATATCATCTATAGATATCTTATTTGTGATCTTTACTAATATACTGTTTGATACACCTAGGAGTATATTGTTTTTTGTTTTATAATAATCTATAGAAGATAGATCTCTATAAATACTTTTTGTATATATTAAATCTATTTTTGTATTCTTCTTATAATAGTATGTATCATTTGCAAATAAAAATTGACTAAATAACACAATAAATATATATATCTTCATAAATACCACCTAAAACCAAACATTTTTTATAGAGTAATATAAATATACTTACAATGTAATAAAATTAATATCTTAACATATTAGGGTATTATATTGTGTATCTTCATATATTTTTGCATTACAGAAAATATTATATTTTATATCTTCTAATTTATCTAATACTATTATTGCACTAAGGTTGTAAAAACTATTATTTAAAATTTTATCTCTGATTTTTAATTCATCTTTAAATTTTGGTGGACTGTAACTTAACTCCATAGTAGTTTTATAGTTTGTATTTGCTATGGTATTAAAAGTATCAAGTGATAATAACTTTATCTCATCTCTTGCAAAATATCCTATATTGTTGATTAGTTTTTCTATTTTTCCTGTTGATTTTTTATTTTTAATTGTTGAATAACATAAAAAATATGATGATATTATTTGTTTTTTTACCATCACTTTTGCATTTAATAATCGATAATTTAAAAATCTTTGTTTTATCAAAGTGGAATTTTGATCTCTTTTTCTGTATAACTGAAGTCTCTCTTCTATAGATTCTGGTAAAACTTGCTTATTTATTGGAGATATTAACTCATCTGCTAATCTATCTTGATATTCTCTTTGAGCATTTAAAGCAAACATACACCCACAATAATCTTGACGATAAATATTGTATTTTTTTACCTCTTTTGCTTGTAGTTCCATACCATTACCACTTCTGTAATCTTTGAAAATAAATGTTAAATTATATTTTTGTGCCAAAGTATTACCAATAATTTTTAATTTATCTTGAGATTTTTTTGGACTTATTAAAAGAGTTGTTGTAAATTTATCATGATCTAACTCTACTGCTTTTTGTGCAGTTATGCTTAGTCTTTTATCAAAACAAATTGTACATCTATCTCCTTTTTCAGGTTCATTTTCATACCCTTTGACACTTTTTAACCAAGATTCAAGATCATAATCTCCCTCAATTAGCTCTATACCTAAAATATTGCAACTATATTTTACATCTTCTAATCGTAAAATATATTCACTATATGGATGTATATTTGGATCATAAAAAAAACCAATAATTTTTTCATATGGATACTCTTTTTTAATTTGTTCTAAAAAATAGTGGCTATCTACACTACAACAAATATGCACTAACATTTTTTTTGTACCAAATCTATAAATAAATTTTTTATAGAGTTAGTTAATCTTTGTACTTTACTATCTTTTACCAATACTAAAGTAATATTTGCTGTAAAAATAATATTGTTATCTTTTTTTATATCTTGTTTTACTATAATTGAAGCACCTTTAATATTAACAATCTCTATAAAAACTTCTAAAATATCTCCAAAATATGCAAAAGATTTAAAATCACAATCTAACTTTTTTACTACAAAATGAGCACCGTTTATTACAGGAGTTATACCACTTTGAAAAAAAAGCTCACTTCTTGCTCTTTCACAATATTTTATATAATTTGTATGATACACCACCCCACCAAAATCTGTATCTTCGTAATAAACTCGTATTTTCACCTGTAACTCCTACTAACATACAGCCTTTTCAAGTCGTTTAAACCCTTCATCTATCTCTTTTTTTGTTATAGTAAGAGGTGGTAAAAATCTTAATGTATTTTTTCCTGCTTTTAACACTAGCACTCCATTTTTATTTGCATTTTTTATAATAGAATTTAAAGTATCACTATCTTTTACCCTAAGACCTCTCATAAGTCCAAGTCCTACACTTGAAATAAATATATCTTTATGATTTTCATAAAAAGTTTTTAATTTTTCTTCAAAATATATTATAGTTTCATCAAGTTTTCCACTATTTTTTAAATCATCCAAAATATTACATACCTCAAGTGCAGCAGCAGTACTAAGGTAATTTCCACCAAATGTACTTCCATGATCTCCAGGAACTAATATATCTTTATATTTTGTAAGTACTATTCCAATTGGAACTCCACCTCCAATTCCTTTTGCCATAGTTATAATATCTGGTTCTATATCATAAAGATTTGATGCTAAGAACTCTCCTGTTCTATATGCTCCTGTTTGTACCTCATCTACTATTAACAATATCTCTTTTTCTTTTAAAAATGATGCTAATTTTTGAATAGATTCTTTATCAAAAGGTTGCACACCACCTTCACCTTGAACAAGTTCAATCATAACAGCAACCGTCTCATTATCTATACTAGAGTATATATCATCTATTTTTGCATCAAAACTAAAGCCATCTGGATATGGTGAAAAATCATCTTTATGCATAGATTTTTGCCCTGTTGCTTTTACAGTTGTAATTGTTCTTCCATGAAAAGAGTGTTCTAGGGTAATTACCTTATATTTTTTATTATCAAATTTTATTTGACCATATTTTCTTGCTATTTTTATAGCACCTTCATTTGCTTCTGCACCACTATTTGCAAAAAACATAGCCATATCATAACCACAAAGTTGTTGTATCTTTTGAGCTAAAAGAGCTTGAGGTTCTATAACATAAAGATTTGAGATATGAGTAATATTATTTACTTGATTACAAATAGCCTCAGATACTCTTTTATTTCCATGTCCTACAGAAACCACCCCTATACCACTTGTAAAATCTATATAATCTTTTTCATCTTGATCAAATAATGTAGCATTTACACCTTTTTTAAAATTTGTATAATTTCTAGCATATGTATTTAATACATATTTTTTATCTATTGCTTCTAACTCTTTCATTATTAGTATATCTCCTTATTTTTAAAAATGGTAAAACAATCCAGCATATGGTCCACTAATAGTTATATCTGTATTTACATCATCTATATCATCTAATACTACTTTTTCACTTCTATATCCTAGCATAACTCCAAGACCAATACTACTTTGATATACAGCTCCTGCTTTCATATCTGTAAACTTACTACCATCATAACTTACATAACTACAATCAGCCTCAACACTTAAACCAGAAAATGGCATATCAAACCTAGCTTTTGCATACAACATAGGAACAACTGCTGAAAAATCTTTATCTGTATCCCTTACTGATCCTATACTATCAGAAAATTTTATATTTCCATCTATAAATTTAAAGTTTAATCCTAAATCTAAATTTACCCAATTATCTAAAATTCTATAATATGTTATAAGATCAATTTGATCTAAAGTTAAAGAAGAATTAATTTTTCCAGAATATGTTTTTCCATCATAAGTAATAGTATTAATTGTAGAACTACTTGTAGTATAATCTGTTTTTTGCACTTTTATATTTGGTAAAAATGGTAAGGGATGATCTATATAAACCCAAAAAAAATCATTTATTTCTTCATCGTATCCAAGATCATTTTCTAAATCTATCTCTGTATCTATTATATTGCTTCCTTTAACTGTTCCTGTTAAAGAGGAAGACCATGATGCATACCCTGCTTCTAAACCTAAAAAATCTGCATTAGCTCCTATAGATAACGATACTGCAACTGCTGTAGTTAAAACTATTTTTTTCAATTACCATTCCTTTTTTATTATTCAAATTCCATTCTTATTTGTGTTGTACCTGTTGTACAAAACTCTTCATCTATATTTTGCGCTATTTTAGCAAAATCTACATCATCTACAGATTTTAAAGAATCTAAGATTTGTTTTTTACCATTTATTAACTCTTTGCTTTTAATACCATGAGATATAGAAAGTGAAGCTTCTATAAATGCACTTAACTTATCACACTGTTTTAGTGCAATACCATCTATTGGACTATATTTATCAAGATTATAACCTCTTAGATCATCAACTTCTGTTATTTTACCATTTAATATAATCTTATTTGCAAACTCATCTTTTATATTATTTTCATCAAGTCCTAAAATATATGAAAACTCTTTTTTAAGATTATAAGGGATATATGGCATAATTTTATCATCTATTTGACTCACCTCAAATTGAGCTATAATTTCAGCTAGTTCATCTACACTATATTTTACAGGACTTATTATATCTCTTGTTAAAGCTTCTGGAAGATCATGAAAGAGTGAAACAAAAAAATTATTTTGTAACCGTTTTTCACATGCATTTATCTCTAAAGAGTAAAAATATCCAAAAAATGCAACAGTTAACATATGTCCTAAAACAGAAGTTTCAGGAATTCGTGGTGTTTGAGCCCATCGTTTTTGAAATCTAAGTCGTCCACTTAGGTCAATTATCTTTGCTAATTTTTTATTTAATGCAATTTTTCGCACCCCTATTAACTCGTAATAATCCTCAATCTCCTCTTCTACTGCTTTTTTTACCTCATCTATATCATTTAAAAAAGCACTTGTTTGATAAACTATTCCAAACTCCCATCTAGTAGATAAATAAGAGGCTGCTTGAAGGATAAATCTCTCTTTTTTATAGATAGTTTCATCCTCTAAATAATCTTTAAATTTTTGTAAAAAATTACCTTGGTCTATATCTTTTAAACTATCTTCTAGCTTAGATACTACCCATGCATTTATCTCTTTTTTCTTTTTTTGCAAAGCTTTTCTAAATACATCTGGTCTAATATCAGTTACAACTACTCTTCTTAAAAATTCAAAAATTCCAGCTTCTATTAGATGTGTATAGTTAATATCATCTTCAAGTTTTGCTATAAAATAAGCTATAATAAACTTATGTGCTTGTTTATCTAACTCTACTAGATCAACCATTCTAGGATAGTCATTCCATCTTTGGATTGATGCTGAGCTAAATATATAATCTATAATTTTTGGATTTATCATTTTATTTTTTCTTCTATATTTTCAACTGCATCTTCTATCTCTTTAGTATCATCTTTTATAGCTTGTTCTATAGGCTCATCACCTTTTACCATAAGATGTTTTCCATATAATGTAGCAGCTGTTACTCCTAAAACTACAAGATAAACTACCCAATCAGACGGTGGTGTACTTCGTACCATAAAATATCCTTTATACCCTACAACTACCCATAAGGTTATTTATTTTTTGAACTCTATTTGCATGTCTTCCACCTGCAAATTCATGTGTATTCCAAGCATCTACTATAGATTCTATAGTTCCATACCCACTTACTCTCTCCCCTAAGCAAAGTACATTTGCATCATTATGTTCTCGTGCCATTGCAGCACTATAAGAGTTATGGCAAAGTGCAGCTCTAATACCATCAAATTTATTTGCACTCATACTCATTCCTAAACCTGTTCCACATATTAATATACCTTTAGTTCCATCATTTGCTAAAACTTCTTTACAAACTTTAGCAGCAAAATCTGGATAATCTACCCTATCATTAGAAAATGGACCTAAATCTTCCACTTCATGACCTGCTTTTTCAAAAAGCTCTTTTACATAATCTTTTATGTTAATCCCTGCATGATCACTACCAATAAAATATTTCATTAATATATCCCTTTTTGATGTTTTATCTCTTTTATATATTTACTACTTTCTAGTTGTGCTGGTGTTTGAAACACTCTATCCCATCTAATCTTTTTAGTTTTATCCCATGAAAAATATATAAACCATGGAGTTCCTACTATATATTTATACTCAACTGTTCCCCAAAATCTACTATCATTGCTATGATCTCTGTTGTCACCCATCATAAAAAATTGATCTTTTGGTACCTCAATAGGTAGTGTATTAAAAATAGGTTCATATGGAGAATTATCTTTTGTAACACTAGGATCATGATGTATTCCTGGATGCTCTTTTATATACGGATCTTTTACAAAAAGATATTTTCCTATTTTTACTGTTTTATACCCTTTAAAATTTTTCTTTATCCATTCATTTCCTTCATGATGATGAAGATATAAAGATTTATCTTTTATAAAAAGTATATCACCATCTTTTGCAACACATCTTTTTACATAATGAATTTTTGGATTATGTGGATATCTAAATACTACTATATCACCTCTTTTTGGTTTAGTACCCTCTACTAGGTGACCATTACCATGAAAATCTGGTAAAATTTTTAGCTCTAACCAAGGAATTGTAGGTATTGGTATCCCATAAGCAAACTTTTTTACAAAAAGCATATCACCTACTAAGAGTGTATTTTTCATACTACCACTTGGTATCACAAAAGCTTGAGCTATAAAAAATATAATACTTAGTACAATTACTACTGTTCCTGTCCAAGTACCACTCCAATTATAAAATCTTTTAAGAAAATTCATATTTATATACCTTTTCTATTTTTTGCTGATTTTATTGTATTTTTTAAAAGCATAGCTATTGTCATAGGTCCTACACCTCCTGGAACTGGTGTGATATAAGAACATTTTGATGAAACATTTTTAAAATCTACATCACCTACTAATGATCCATCTTCTATTCTATTTATCCCTATATCTATTATAATTACATCATCTTTTACCATATCCTCTTTTATTAGATTTACAACTCCCACTCCAACACAAATAATATCTGCTTTTAAAGTGTGTTCTTTTAAATCTTTTGTGTAAATATGACAAATATCAACTGTAGCATTTGCATTTAAAAGTAGTGTAGCCATAGGTTTACCTACTATATTACTAGCTCCTACAACACATACATCTTTCCCTTTTGGATCTATATCATACTCTTTTAAAAGCTCCATAACTCCATAAGGTGTTGCAGGTATAAAACTATCAAGCCCAGCTACAACTCGCCCTACATTATAAGGGTGAAAACCATCTACATCTTTTGTAGGATCAATAGCCTCTAGTATTACTGTTGTATCAATATGCTCTGGCAATGGAAGTTGCACTAAAATACCATCAATATTTTGATTTTTATTCATAAGATCAATAATCTCTAAAATATTTTCTTGATTTATACTACTTGGCATCTCATGTACAATACTGTAAATACCGGCTTCTTTACAAGCTTTACTTTTCATCTTTACATATGCTGAACTTGCAGGATCATTTCCCACTAAAATAACAGCTAATCCCGGAGTGATATTGTTGTGTTGTAGAGTCTCTACATCGTTTTTTACTTTATCTCTAATTTTTTTTGATAATGCTTTCCCATCAAGTATAGTCATAATCTTTATATCCTTTTTAAAACATTTATAGCTTATAATATCAAAACAATAGTTAATGACTAATAAATTTATGGTATAATTTTAAATAAAATCACAAGGAAACAATATGGCAACAACAATACTTATACCTCTAGCAACTGGTTTTGAGGAGATTGAAGCAGTTAGTTTAATAGATATTTTAAGAAGAGCAGATATAAAAGTAATTGTAGCTTCTTTAAATGATAATTTACAAGTACAAGGTGCAAATGGTATCACCATATTAGCAGATCAAAATATATCTTCTATTACTGTAAATGATATAGATATGATACTTCTTCCTGGTGGTTGGGGTGGTACTGACCTTTTAGCTGGTGATGATTATACACAAAATCTTATAAAAAAGATGAATAAAGAAAATAAACTAATAGGTGCTATTTGTGCAGCTCCATATGCACTTGATAATGCAGGTGTTTTAAAAGAAAATTTCACTTGCTATCCATCTGTTGAAGAAAAAATCAAAAACCAAAACTATACAGATAATAAAAAAGTGATTGAAGATAACAATATTATAACTTCTCAAGGACCAGGAACTGCTATGTGTTTTGCTCTTTATCTTGTAAAAAAATTTAAAGGTCAAGAGAAATACAACCAACTAAAAGCTGGTCTTTTGGCTGATTTTTGTTAATGTTAAATATCTGTTTTTATAAAAGTTATATTATTATTTAATATAGCTTTTAACTTACCTTGATCTAACATATCATACAATCTCTTTTTAGAATCTGCATCAAAAGTATTATCTATATCTTCATAAGTAAGTGGTCGTCTTTTTAATAAAGTTTGAATTTCATCTTGATTAAAAGATTGAAGATTTTTTATTTTATTTGAGTGTGTTATAACTACTGGTAGATTTTCAAATTTATTTGCTGTATATTCTAAAAAGTTATAATCCACTGGCTTTACATCATATGCTGGTGGTCTTACTATTGTACCTATATCTACTCTATTTGGTGATATCTTTTTAATATTTTGATACAATAGTTCTAACTCTATCTCTTTATCATTTAGATCTTTTACAAAAAGTATCTCTAAGATTAATTGATTTTTAAATTTTTTTTGAAACTCTATCATACCTGGAACTATTTTTTGACACTCTATAGAGCTATTTATTCTATCTAATTTTTTAAAACACTCTTTACTTATACAATCTAAAGAGAGTTTAACCATATCTATTTTTAATAAAGTATCTTGAATATCTTTTTTATAAATATTTGCACCATTACTTAAAATAAGTGTTTTTTTAGATCCTTTGATCTTATCTACTTCATCAATTAAAATTGAAAGATAAGGATATAAAGTTGGCTCTCCATTTGCAGTAAAAGTTATAACATCTATATTTTTATGTTCATTTAAAGCATCTTTTAATTTTTTTATAATATTTTGCACACTTAAGATATCATTTTTATCCTGTTTTGATACTGTTTTAGAACCATCTAACTCACAATAAAGACAGTCAAAATTACACTGCTTTATTTTTGGAGAAAGATCAATCCCAAGACTCATACCAAATCTTCTTGATGGTATGGGTCCAAATATTATACTATTTTCCACTTACTCTTTGCGCTTCTTTCACAAAATGGATAGCATTTTCAACCGGTACATCAGGAAGTATCCCATGCCCTAGATTAAAGATATGTCTTTTACCACCCATAATCTTTTGAATATCCTCTACACAAGCTGTAGTTTGCTCTTTACTATAAAGTCTACATGGTTCCATATTCCCTTGAAGTACATATTTATCCCCTAATTTCTCTTTTGCAAGACTCATAGGTGTTGCCCAATCTACTCCAAATACATCAAAGTTACCATATACTTTATCTAAAAATGCAGGTACCCCTTTTGGAAACATAATAATAGGAATATGTGGATATTTTTCTTTTAAATAATCAGCAATTTCAACCATATATTTCCATGAAAATTCATCATAATTTGATGGCTCTATTGCACTAGCCCAACTATCAAAAATTTGAACTACATCAATACCAGCTTGGATCTGTTTTTCCATATATAGTTTTACCACTTCAGTAACTTTTGCTAAAATTTTATGTAAAAGCTCTGGGTTACTATACATCATTTTTTTACAGATATTATATGTTTTGGTTCCTTGACCTTCTATCATATAAGTTGCTAGTGTCCATGGAGCTCCTGTAAAACCAATAAGTGCTTTATCATCAGATAATTGCTCTTTTATAAGTTTAATTGTATCAAAAACATAAGTTAATTTACTAGCAGCTTCATCTGCTCCTATTAATCTATCTAAATCCTCTTGAGTTTTTATAGGATCCGAAAATTTAGGACCTTCACCTTTTACAAAAGATAAGTCCATACCCATCTCATCTGGAATTACAAGTATATCACTAAATAATATTGCAGCATCAACACCTACTATATCAACAGGTTGAAGTGTAACTTCACAAGCTTTTTTTGGATCATGACAAAGATTTAAAAAATTACCAGCTTGGGCTCTTACAGCCATATATTCTGGTAAATATCTTCCAGCTTGTCTCATCATCCATACAGGTGTATAAGGAGTGTCTTTTCCCATACAAGCATCTACAAAAATTTTTCCCATATTATTATTTCCTCTTTTATTGTTATATTTGAATATATTATATCTATATTTATTTAAATTTATATATGATTCACACTATTAATTTTTATTTTTATTTTTTTTTGATATAGCAAACTTTTGAGCCCTAATTGTAAGATCAGTTATAGTACCATTACTATTTAATATTACTAAAACATTTTGTGCCACATCAAATGGATCAAGATAACTATCTTTTTGTGATGATGGCTCAAATTGCAAATCATCAAAAAAATTTGTTTTTGTTATATCTGGATTTATTGATGCTACTTTAACATCTGCTTTTCTTAACTCTTCAAATAAACATAAACTAAAATCTCTTAGTCCACTTTTTGTAGCTGTATATAAAGCTGAAAATTTTGAGTGTTTTGTAGCTTCTATTGAACTTATATTTATAATAGTACCTTTTGTTTTTTTTAAAGATCTTAATAAAAGTTTTGTAAGTACAATAGGAGCTGTTAGATTTATATCTATAAGTTCTTTTATTTTTTCTATACTTATCTCTTCGTGTGGTTGAAATATACCAATACCTGCACAATTAATAAGCAAACTAATATCACACTGTTTTAATATATCTTTAATCTCTATCTCTAAAGCTTTTGTATCTTCTAAACGAGTTTTTAAACAGATAATTTTATAACTGTTTTCCTTTAAAAGATCACAAATAGCTTTTCCTATACCACTGCTATATCCTGTAACTATTGCATATTTTTTATCCAAAAAAAGCACCTAACATTTGTATTTGCTTAATATAGTTATATGTAGGTTTATCAAACTCTATAAATATATTTAACTCTTCTGATTCTATAAATAAAGTAAATTTATATAAATTTACAATACTAATATTATTACCATCAATAACCTCAACATCATCTAATATATACTTTAGATCTACTAATTTATCTTGTTTTTGACTATTGATTGTATTTGTAATATGAGAACATATAGTTTTTATAAGGGTATACATCATATCTTTTATATCACCATCTACATTATCTTCTATATCTGCATCAAAATTTAAACTAACCATATTATACAAATATGATACATTTTTAATAGATAATACCATATTCCATTTTAGTTCAATATCTCTAGCTAATAGTGTAACTTTTTGAGA
>JAMOPZ010000201.1 GCA_027064245.1 Campylobacterales bacterium | reverse complement strand
AAGATTTATGGGATTTTTTAATCGTTTTGGTACTTTTGAAGGATTTAAACAAAAACATAAATGTGTAAGTGAACTTTTTGAGAAATATGAAGCACCTAATTATATATGGGAACAATATATAGAAGGGTATTATTGGATAGAATATATCTTAAAATATCCAAGAAGACTTTATAAAGTAGTAATGTCTATAAATGGAGATCCTCATCATTTTATTGTAAAATTAAATGAGATGGACTACGCAAAACATGTAGACGAAAGGCTTATAATTGTAGCACTTGTTGATATGACTCAAGATTTAGTAAACTATAAAAATTTAGATGAATCTACAAAAGATTTAAAAGATATCCAAAATCTCAAAGATAAATTAGAGGTAAAAGAGGAAAAGCCAAATAGTGATGTTTCATATCAATTAAAATTATCTATTGAAGATACTATCAATGTTTTAACAAAAAAAGATGTAAAAAGTATCGATATAGATAAAACAGATTATCATAGTATAAAAAATACCGAACTTATAATGGTAGATGGGGAATTAAATTTTAGTAATATTGAAAATAGATGGGTATTTTTTACCCCTGTTAAAACTATTCTTATTTTTAAGAAGATTTTTACAGAAGATATAAAAGATGAAGAATCTACAAATATTGCACAAAGGGTAATTTATACTTTATCAAAATATTTTTGTGACTATATAAATGAACAAAATTTACATGATCTAAACAATGGAAATTATGGAGTATCTAGTATAAGAGAGATAAAAGGTAGTGAACTTGCTTCTTTTGATAATTTATATCAAATTTCTATTAAAGTAGATAAATATAATTTTGAACTTTTTACTACAATATCAAAAGAGATGTCTGTATTTTTAGAACAAATAATTAAAGCAAAACCTATACTAAATACCAATGAAAAAGAGGTAAAAAAGATAAAAGAAGTAAAAAAAGAACAACCTTTAGAAAAAAAATTACCAAAAGAAGATACAAAAAATACTGAAAATACTGAAAATATAAAAAATATAAAAAATATAAAAGAGACAAAAGTTCCTGATGTTATAAAAAAGAGTAAAAATGACACTGAGAATATAATAAAAAAGAGATCTTCTACTACAAAAATGGATCCTTATACTATTTTACAAAAAGGATTTCAAGATTATTTAACAAATATTTTATCTTCAGATGTTTCTGTAAGTAAATTATCGTTAATAACCTTATCACAAATTAAAGAACATACCAATTTAATAGAGTTTAATAATGTTTTTAGAATTATTTCTCAAAATAAAGATTTACCTTGGATGCTATTAATACCTGCTTCAAGTTTATCTCTTATTTTTAATATTATGATAGATAATAAAGATGGTAATATCTCTACTACTATTGATGATGGCTTAAAAGATATTGCTCAAGAATTAATAAATGCTATTTCAAATTCTTTAAAACACTTAACAAAAGATCAAGTAAAACTAATAGCTTCTAAAGGTATTGTAATAAATGCTGTAGATAAATATACAAATCTAAAAATATATAATATTGGTTTAAAAGTAGATAATATAAATTTACCTATTTTTGTAATACCAAAAAATTAATGGAGTTTAATAAATGAAAACAATTCTTATTCTTATCTTACTAGGTAAGATTTTATTTGCACAAGAAAATGATGACAAAGCACTATTGGTTGCACTAGGTATCGATATTGATAAAACATTAAATATATCATTAAAAAAATGGCAAGCATCGTTTGATAAAACAGATCTTATTACTATATTTAAAGATGAAAATAGTCTTTATAAAAATAATATTTTAAAAGAATTTTATCCACAATATATTCATATAATTTTAAAATATAAAAAATATATTAAAAAAATTAAAATTCAAACCAACCATAAAGATAAATTAGAAGCTTACCTACAGGGGATAATAAATCAAGAAATTTTTGATAATGAACTCTTTTTAGATAAAACAATCACTATTGTCCCATCAAAAGATACAGATACAATATTTAGTATAGCATTAAAACCAACTTTAGAAGAAGAAAAAAGATTAAAAGAAAAAAAAGATGATGAATATATACCTAAAATTTATATAGATGATTCATTTATAAAAGTAAAATTACCAAAAGAAGGTGATGGTTTAACAAAAAAGAAAACAACTTTAAGGGATTATATTACTGATGCTCTTGTATCAAACCCTACTATAAATGAAAAATATGAATATGTGCAATCTTTAAAAAATGATATTCTTAAATCTAAAGCAGCACTAAAACCAAAAATTGATATAAACTATGCATACACAACTTATTTAAAAAGTAAAAATAATACAGGATCTCCTAATACTAGCGATT
>JAMOPZ010000200.1 GCA_027064245.1 Campylobacterales bacterium | reverse complement strand
TTATGATACAAATCAAGTATATACATTGAAAAAATTAGGCATAGATATAAATGTATTTAATCCAAAAGATTATGGATTTGATTTTTATGGTGATATACTTTTTACAAATGAAGATGAAGCCATAAACCATAGAGATAGAGTAATTAAGTTCAAACAAGCATCTCTAAGAGGTTGGAGATATGCTTTTTCTCATATAGATGAAGCAGTTGAAATCATACTAGACAAATACAATACACAAAATAAAACAAAAGAAGCTTTGCTTTATGAAGCAAATGAATTAAAAAAATTAGCATATTATAAAACCAATAATTTAGGTGAAATTACAAAAGAGAAGATTAAACACATATATGATGTTTATCGTATTATGGGTTTTATAGATAAACCATTAAATATAGATGATTTGATATTTGATACTGACAAATATAAATTGTATCTTACAAAAAAAGAAAAAAACTGGATAAAAAAACATCCTGTAGTGACATATAGTGAGATAGATTGGAGACCACTATCTATCATAAAAAATGGGAATATGACTGGGATATTTGGAGATGTACTAAATTTAGTTTCAAAAAAAAGTGGGATTACTTTTAAATTTATTCCATCAAATTCTTGGGAACATGTAATAGAGCAATTTAAAAACAAAACCATAGATTTAATTCCTTCAAATCCACAAATTTTTGATTTGGGATTAGTCAGTGACACTTACAAACAATACCCTATGGTCATAGTGACAGGTAAAAAATATAAGTATATAGATGGCTTAAATGATTTATATGGAAAAACTGTTGTAGTACCAAATTTTTATACTAGTTTTAACTATATTATTACAAATTATCCTGATATAAAAATAATTAAAACAAAAAATATACCTGAAGCACTACATATCCTTAATCAAGGTAAAGCTGATGCCTTTGTTGGACATATCGCTACTTCTTTATACTATATTTCAGATTTATTATTGAGCGATTTAAAAATAGCAGGTACTACCAAGTTTCAATATAAACATAACTATCTAGTACAAAGAGAATATCCTGAACTTCTTTCTATCGTAAATAAATCATTTAAACTTATAACAGAAAAAGAGAAAATACAAATATATTCTAATTGGACTAATACTGTTATAGAAAAAGAGATAAATTACAAACTTATTTGGGAAATTTTATTTATAGTTTTATTATTGTTTTTATTATTGCAATACAGAAATTCTAAACTAGCTAAACACAATAAAGAAATACATAAATTAAAAGAGAGATTAGAATTGGCACTTGTAGGAAATAGTGATGGTGTTTGGGATAGAGATTTTGTAGAGAATAAATTATATTTATCTACTAGATGGAAAGAGATAATTGGCTATAAAGATGAAGAGTTACAAACACAATTGAATACTTGGGAGATTCGTGTTCATCCAGATGACTACAAACAAGCAAAAAAAGATTTAAAAGATCATCTAGAAGGTAAAACTAAAACTTATGAAAATATTCATCGCTTAAAACATAAAGATGGTCATTGGGTTTGGGTTTTAGATCGTGGACAGAGATTTTTAGATAAAGATGGAAAAGTCATTCGTATGCTTGGAACTCACACTGATATAACAAAGCGTAAAGAGTTAGAAATTGAACTTGAAAAACAAAAAGACATATTACACTATCAAGCAAATTATGATTCATTAACTAACTTGCCAAATAGAACCTTGTTTAATGATAGATTAGCTCAAAGTATTGAAAAAGCTAAACGCAACAACAATAAATTTGCACTATTTTTTCTTGATATCGATATGTTTAAACAGATAAATGATTCATTAGGGCATGAAATTGGTGATGTAGTTTTAAAAAAAGTTGGAAATCGTATACAAAAAGTATTACGTAAAGAAGATACTTTAGCAAGGTTAGGTGGAGATGAATTTACTATAATTACAGAACATTTAAATAAAATAGAAGATACAAGAATTTTAGCTAATAAAATTCTTGATGTACTAAAAAAACCAATAATTATAAATGCACATTCTTTATATATTTCAATAAGTATCGGTATTAGTATTTTTCCAAATGACAGTAAAAATGCAGATAATTTACTTAAATATGCAGATTCAGCTATGTATAAAGCAAAAGATGAAGGAAGAGATAATTATCAATTTTACTCACGTGAAATGACTAAAAAAGTATTTGAAAGAGTTGTCTTGGAAACAAGCCTACGTTATGCAATACAAAATGAAGAATTTATAATTTTTTATCAACCACAAATAAATTCTAAAAACAACAAACTTACTGGTATTGAAGCTCTTGTAAGATGGAATCATCCAACTATGGGTTTAGTCTATCCTGCGACATTCATTTCTTTAG
>JAMOPZ010000199.1 GCA_027064245.1 Campylobacterales bacterium | reverse complement strand
AAATATATATTTTGAAGGGCAAGTTACAAGTAGAACAATAATTGACTCAGATGGTAGTAGAAAAACTTTAGGTATTATGATGCCTGGATCTTATACTTTTTCTACTGATTTAGCAGAACATATGGAGATACTTCAAGGTGAAGTTGAAGTTGAGTTCCCAGATGATAGTAATAAAGAGGTTATCAAAGGTGGAGATTTTTTTGAAGTTCCTGCAAACTCTAGTTTTGATATAAAAGTAAAAACTATTACAGATTATTGCTGTACATATATAAAGTAAATTTATGTCAGATGAAAAAATAGTTCCAAAACATAGGGATAAATTAGAGGCTTTAGATAACCTATCTTTAGGTATATCTATAGCTGTTGCTTTAGGTTTAGGTATAGGATTGGGTATTTTACTTAAAAATCTTACAGGTATAAGTTGGACACTTTGGATAGGTGTATTTTATGGTATATCTGCAGCTATCTTAAATGTCTATAAAGCCTATAAAAAAGCAAAAAAAGAGTTAGATAAACTTCAAGATGATCCAAAATATAGATTTAAAGCACAACAAGGGCTTTATAAGGAGAATGATGACAACTAAAGCTATAAAGGTATTTTTTATTATTGATATTCTTGTACTTATAGTATGTTTTGTTTTTTTTGATATTAGCTATATTATAAACACACAAGTTGCTTTTTTTAGCTCTATTTTTGTAACAATAGGTACTTATCTTGGATATAAAAACAATATAAAATCAAGAGTAAAAAATCATATAAATCATGATGATAATTATGATGAAATAGATAAGATGGATGATCCGTATGATCTATATTCTCCTGATATAGAACAACAAGAGGAGTTATCAAAAGAGGATATAAAACAAATATTAAAAGAAAATAAACCAAAAGGAAATAATATAAAAAATTTTATAGGTGGCTTTAGTGGTATGGCTTCATTATATAGAATTGTTGGATATATATTTCTTTTAATTGGCTTCTTTTATCTAAATAATAATCATTTGTTAAATCCTATACCATATCTTTTAGGATTTCTTATTGTTCCTATTGGAGCACTAACTATAAACTTTATAGAAAAAAATAAATAGCTTTATCTAAATTTAAATAATATTTTAGTATAATCAAAAACTTTTTAGAAAACTTATAAGTTTCTCTGAAGGTAGTATCGCCAAATTTTATATTTGGATTTACGAGAAGCCTGAACAAGCTTTACTGTTCAAACCAAATTATATAAAGGGAAAAAATGCCTACAATTAATCAATTGATTAGAAAAGAGCGAAAAAAACAGATTGAAAAATCAAAATCACCAGCTTTAGAAAGTTGTCCGCAAAGAAGAGGTGTATGTACAAGAGTATATACAACAACTCCAAAAAAACCTAACTCAGCTTTAAGAAAAGTTGCAAAAGTTAGATTAACTACTGGTTTTGAAGTTATTTCATATATCGGTGGAGAAGGTCACAACCTTCAAGAACATAGTATTGTACTTGTAAGAGGTGGTAGGGTAAAAGATTTACCTGGGGTTAAATATCACATCGTAAGAGGTGCTTTAGATACTGCTGGTGTTGCAAACAGAACTGTTTCAAGATCTAAATATGGTACTAAAAGACCAAAGAAATAAGTAAAAGGATTAGACAATGAGAAGAAGAAAAGCTCCTGTAAGAGAAGTAATGGCTGATCCTATTTACAATAGTAAATTGATCACAAAGTTTATAAATGCAATTATGCTAGATGGTAAAAAATCTATAGCACAGAAAATTATGTATGGTGCAATAGCAAACCTAGATGCAAGAGGTGAAGAATCTGGATTTGATCTTTTTGAAAAAGCAGTTGAAAATGTAAAACCACTTTTAGAGGTTAAATCTAGAAGAGTTGGTGGTGCTACATATCAAGTGCCTGTTGAAGTAAGACCAGTTAGACGACAAACATTAGCTTTAAGATGGTTAGTTGAAATGTCAAGAAAAAGAAATGAAAGAACAGCTGTAGAAAGACTTGCAAATGAGTTATTTGAAGCTGCAAATGAAAGAGGAAACTCATTTAAGAAAAAAGAAGATATGCATAAAATGGCAGAAGCTAACAAAGCATTTGCTCATTATAGATGGTAATATTTTTTTATTATTAAAAGATCATTTTATAAACAAAAGGATTAGAGTATCTCTAATCCTTTTTTTATAGTAATATTAAGTATAAAAAATAGTTAAATTAAAAGAATAATCAATAAAGATAAAATATTATAATTTATTTTTTTAATTAAAAAATAAATTATAAGGTCTTTGTAAATCTTTATCTAATTCTAAAATACTAAAATTTCTACTTTTTTTTATAAACTCTTTACCATTAAA
>JAMOPZ010000198.1 GCA_027064245.1 Campylobacterales bacterium | reverse complement strand
GATATAGTGCGTAAGGTCAGTTAATAATTTTATAAATAGAAAGTCTAGTTATGTAAATATAGTACATAACTAGTATAATAGTAAACGATAATTCACATTTCTAATGAGTAAAATTGTAACACTAAGTTCCTAATAGATAATTATATAGAAATTATTTTGAAATTTGATTTTTGAGTTAAAATATCTAGTTTTTATACAAAATTGTAGAAATGGCTCCGGATACTGGATTCGAACCAGTGACCAAGTGATTAACAGTCACCTACTCTACCGCTGAGCTAATCCGGAACACTTATAATAAGGACGAAATTATAGTGAAAATTCTCTTTAAAGTCAAGATTTATAGCAAGAAAAATAAAAATATTATTTTTTCTTAAAAAATAAAGTTTAATAACTATAAATAGTTTCATAATTAATTTAAGATTTTAAGAAAAATCAAGGCTAGAGTTGCTACTATTACCGCATATTAACTCTGCAGAGTTAAAAATTTTAAAAGGAGTTTACATGAACAAAAAACTTGCTACTATAGCATTAGCTGGTGCTTTGAGTCTTCCTGCGTTTGCAGCACAATTTATCACAATAGGTACTGGCGGGGTTACAGGTGTTTACTATCCGACAGGTGGAGCAATCTGTAGAATGGTAAATAAGCAAAAGAAAAAAACAGGCATCAGATGTTCTGTTGAATCAACTGGTGGTTCAGTATATAATGTAAATACTATTCATCAAGGTGAACTTGACTTTGGTATTTCACAAAGTGATACTGCATACCAAGCATATAATGGTATAGGTAAATTCAAAGGTAAAGCCATAAAAGAACTTAGAAGTACAATGGCAATTTACCCTGAATTACTATCATTTGTAGTTGCTAAAAGATCTGGTATTAAAACTTTACAGGACATAAAGGGTAAGCGTGTTAACATAGACACCCCGGGTTCAGGTACAAGAATGACTACAGAGATTGTTCTTAAAGCATTTGGCATTAAGCATTCTGATCTTAAGCAAATTGATGAATTAAGTTCAAGTGAAGGTCCTACACTACTTAAGGATGACCATGTAGATGGTTATTTTGCAGTATTTGGTCACCCAACAGCAAATATCAAAGATGCGGCTAACTCAGTTGATATTGACTTAATTCCAATCGAAGGAAAAGTAGTTGATATGCTAGTTAAAAAATACCCTTACTATGCAAAAGGTATCATTTCTGGAACATTCTATAAGGGTGTTACTCACGATACTCCAAGTATCGGTGTAAAAGCTGTTTTGGTTACTAGTGCAAAAACTAGTGATAAAGTTGTTTATACAGTTGTAAAAACTATCTTAGATAATTTTGCAGCTTTCAAAAAGCTTCACCCAGCTTATAAAACAATTACTAAAAAAAGCCTTCTTGATGGTTTGAGTATCCCTCAACATCCAGGTGCTATAAAAGCATTTAAAGAAGCAGGCATACTATAGTAACTGTCTTTTATTGAAGCCCTATTTAAGGGCTTCATCTTTTAAAAGGGTATTTTTAAGTATTATCTGACCATTATATTTAATTTTTAAAAATACCCTAAAACTAGGAGGAATAGCTTGAAAAAACATAGCCAAATGGACAAAGAGTATCTTGAAGAGATAGAGAGGGACAATGAAGAAGCATTGGATAATTTATCCAATGTCAAAGAAGAAGTGCCACCATTTCCTGAAGATATCAAAGACGAAGAGAAGCTCATAAGTGAGCTAGAGGGGCAGAGAATATTTCCAGATAATTCTTGGCAATATTGGTTTATAGCAGTTATCGCTTTTACATGGTCAGCATTTCAGATGTTGATAGTTATGAATCCGATAAACAGTGTATTTGCAAGAGCCGGACACTTGGCATTTGCAGTTATTTTGGCTTATACAGTCTATCCAATCTTTAAAACAGCAAATTTAAGAAAAAAAATAACATGGTATGACTTTGCGTTTGCTATAGTCGGAGTCATTGTAGTACTCTATAAATGGTATGAATACACAAATCTTGCTATGCGTTCAGGTGCATGGACACGGACAGATGTTGTTATAGGTGTAATGGTTTGTATCATTATACTTGAAGGTGCAAGACGAGTTATGGGACTTCCGCTTCCTGTGATATCTGTTATATTTATCATATACGATATTTTTGGTCCATATATGCCTGATTTGATTGCACACAAGGGTGCAAGTGTCAGCAAACTTATGGGTCAAATGGTTTTAACAACTGAGGGAATCTTTGGTGTACCTTTGGGTGTTAGTGCGAGTTATGTATTTTTATTTGTGTTGTTTGGCTCTTTGCTGGATAGAGCAGGTGCAGGTGAATATTTTATAAACCTTGCATACACGCTACTCGG
>JAMOPZ010000197.1 GCA_027064245.1 Campylobacterales bacterium | reverse complement strand
ATAATAAACCGATAAAAAAATCAAAGTTGAGAAATATACTAATAGGTTTTGGGATTTTAGCTGTATTATTTGCTATAAGTGCTTACTTTCAAAGTAGTATGTAAGTGGTGGCCAATCTCGGAATCGAACCAAGGACACACTGATTTTCAGTCAGTTGCTCTACCGACTGAGCTAATTGGCCATATTTTTAAAGAACGAAATTATAGCTAGTGAGTACTGAAGTTTAGCTTATGTAAGGGATTTTATTTTAAAGGTATAGACCATTTCTTATAAAAAGCAACTAAACGCAAGATAATTGAGAATACAAAAATAGTAGAGATTGTAAATATATTTATAAAATCAAATATATCTAGTAGATATATAACCAATCCTATAAGTAATGCGATTGTTCCGTAAAAACCAGTTTTTAAAACAAATGGAACTTCATTTATGATTACATCTCTTGCAATTCCTCCACCAACAGCAGTTAGAAATGATAAAGATAATACACCAGCTAAATTTAAATGATGTTCAATAGCTATTATAGCCCCTGTAATACTAAATGAGATAAGACCAATTGAATCACTTAGAATAAAAAACGCTTTGTTTTCTATGGATTTTCTTTTATGCACTTTGAAAATAATCATCAAGATAAGTACTATTAGAACTATTAGAGCAGGGTAGTTATGAGTAAAGGTAAAAGGAATTTTATCTACAATCGCATCTCTTAAAATCCCACCACCCAAGGCTGTTAAAAATGTAGCTATTAAAACACCAAGTAAATCTAGATTATTCCTAATTGCTACAAAAAAACCACTCATTGAAAAAGCGATTATTCCTATGTATTCAGCTATTTCAAACATATTTTAAACGCCTCAACTATGGCTATTTTTTCAAGTTGTTTAATTCGTGATTCAAGAGATAGAGCTGTTTCATCTTCTTCTAGTTTTAATTTTTTTTGTAAAATTATCTCACCACTATCAAACTCAGCATCTACAAAATGGATACTAACTCCACTATATTTTTCTTTTGCATTTATAACTGCTTCATGAACAAACTTACCATACATTCCTGTCCCACCATATAGAGGAAGTAAAGATGGGTGAGAATTTATTATTTTAAATTTTTTGCTTGTACTTGGTGATATTTTCTTCATATAACCAGATAAAAAGACATAATCAGCTTCATACTTTTGTAAAAGTTCATCTATATCTTTATCTACATGTAGAGAGGTCTTTGAATTTATAACTGTGATGTCTATATTGTTTAAACGTGCTTTTTCTAAAACTTTAGCATTTGTATTATTTGAGATTACAAGAACTATCTCTATATCTAAATCACCAAGTATTTGAGCTTTGAAAAGAGCATCGTAGCCTGAGCCATTATGGGAAGCTAAAATAGCAATTTTAGTCATTTAAAACTGCTTTTTTAAACTCATCTCCCCTTTGAGCATATGAGCTAAATTCATCTAAAGATGAGGCAGCCGGAGATAGTAGTGCTACTTCTCCTAATCTTAAATTAGTATCTATTCTTTGTATTGCATCTGCTAAGTCTCTACATGTAGAGCTAGGTATATTGTATTGTTTTGCTAAAGTTGATAGTTTTTCTTTATTTGATCCAATGTTATATATATGGATGTCTTTATCTTTTATGTACTCAAAAAGCTCAGTTAAATCTACACCTTTATCATCACCACCTAAAATCAGCTCTACATGTACAGAGTCATATCTTTTTAGTGCAGCGATTGTAGCGTCAATATTTGTAGCCTTAGTATCATTTACCCAAAGTCTACCTTTGGAGTCACGAAGTTCTTCTTGTCTATGTGGGTCTAAAACGAAAGAATTTATAGTATTGTAAGCTACTCTATCAAAAAGGATTTTATCAACAGCCATAGCTAGAAGTGCATCAGCTAAAAATGCACCTTTAAAGTTTACTTTTTTTGTATCTATATCAAAATACTCAGCTAAATCTTTTTCATTTTTATAAGTGATAATATGAGCGTTTGTCTCTATACCTTTATAAACTTCGGGAATAATAGCAACTTCTCCCTCTTTCATATCTTTTATAGGTTTTAGTTTCGCATTTACATACTCATCCATACTTCCATGCCAAGATAGATGGTCTGGATTTATTGGTAAAAGAACATAAATATTTGGAAGTGCTTCATTTGTGTAGTGCATAGTAAAAGAACTAGTTTCAAGTATCCAGATGCTACTCTCTACATGTAGAGAACCAAGTGGTGTTCCGATGTTCCCACCAGCTTCACTTCCTCTATCTTGAAGTAGATGTTGCATCATCTGTGTAGTTGTAGTTTTACCGTTAGTTCCGCTTATCCAAATTTTCAAAGGTTTAGTATCTGTAAAACAATCATATTCACTTTTTAAA
>JAMOPZ010000196.1 GCA_027064245.1 Campylobacterales bacterium | reverse complement strand
CTATGATTTTTGTTTGCCAACTTATATGTAAGTGAGGTTCTATCTCATCTATAAAAACGATACCATCTACTTGACTCAAATCATCTAAGTTACTCCAACCACCATAACCTGCTACAATCTCTTGAAATATTTTAATGATAGATACAAAACCAGTTGAGAGTTTATCAAGTGGGATATTATCTATTAGTAATTGCCCCTCATGATAAAGCATAGATAAACTATTACCACCATTTTTATTGGGAATTACTAATTTCATAGATGGCTCTAATCTTTCAATAAGTTTTAAAACTGTTACAACTTCATTAACTTTGTTTTGGTCTGCTATAACAAAGTTTGGATTTACTATGAGTCTTGCTACAAACCAGTTCGCTATCTCTTCTTGTTCTAATCCTGTACCATCTATGTAATTCATCGTTCTTGTGATACTTTCTACAAATCTACCCTTAATATTTGACAATATTTTGATATTATCAGAATCTATATTTTTTGTAAAACCTCTATTTTTTGCACCTATAAATACAATAGGTTTATCGCATATAAGGTTTGATTTATCATTTGAAGAGATATTTTTAAAATCAGTATATCCCCATTTTTCTTTATTCTTATCTTTTATTATTGTATTATTTACATTTATCTCTAAAGGCAATTTTAAAGTATAATCTTTGATTTTATCTTGTATATCTTTTTGTGCAAAGAATTTTTTGTATTTGTATATTCCATCATTTAAAAATATAGAATGTTTATATATCAAAGCTTTAGCCATATTTTCTAAAAGCTGTGTTTTACCTATACCATTTTTACCAATGATACAGTTTATCTTTTGGTTCTCATCAAACTCCACATCAAAATCAAATCCTATACCTGCTTGGTCTGTTTTAAATTTGTATATCATTTTTTAATCCTCATCTATAATCTCCAATTCATTTTTCAACTCTTCTAATGATGGAAGATAAAGTTTGTATTTACTAGCAAATATCTGTTCATTGTCTTGTGGTAGTGTGTATTTTACAACACTATCATTTTTTTCACTGCATAAAAGTATTCCAATAGTTTTATTATCATCATCATTTTTCACTTCTCTATCAAAATAATTTACATACATCTGTAATTGCCCTAAATCTTGATGTTTTAGTTTTCTTGTTTTTAGTTCAATCACTACATAGCATTTTAAAGGGATGTTATAAAAAACCAAATCAGCATAAAAATTATCTTCAGACAAACTAAGTCTATATTGTCTTTTTACAAAAGCAAATCCACGACCAAGTTCTAGTAAAAACTTCTCTAAATGTTCAATGAGTTTAGATTCTAAAAGTTTTTCTTCCCCTTGATTTACCTCATCTAACCCTAAAAAGTCTAAAATATAAGGGTCTTTTATGATGTCTTTTGGTTTTAAATCTGTTGTAGTTAATATTTTTTGATGTTTATCAACCCTAAGAATAGTATTGTTTTGTACAGCTTTTTGAAGTTCTCTTACAGTAAGATTTTGCTCTACAGCATACTGTTCATAAAATCTAAACTCTCTATCGTCAAGTCTTATTAGATAAGTGTAGTGTGTAAAAGAGAGTTTAAATCTCAATAGGTCAGTCAATGACTGGCTTTTTATATAAAACTTCCGACAATCTTTTAAAGTAGATAAAGAAAACCCCTTTCCATATTTTAAAGTAAGGTTTTTAGAGAGATTTTCAAGGACTTTTTTACCATACTTTGCTTTTGTTTCACCTTGCTGTTCATCTTCAACTATCAATTTACCAAGTAGATAGTAACTTTTTGTAGATTCATTATATATTGCTTCAACTATTTTTTTTCTACCATTATCTATGATAGAGATAGCTTTATCTAATAATAAATTATTATTTTGTAGTTGCATCTCTCTACACACTCACAACTTCATCAATATCTGCTTGTTTCAACACTTGTATAGCATTAGTCTTTACAATACTATCTTTAAAGCTTCCATCTTTGAAAACTACTCTTGAGTGTCTTTTTTTCTTCTCTTTGTCGTAAATAACTTGCTCTTTTATAAACTCGGCGATTTTTTTTACAACGGTTATAGTTATCTCATCATCAAGGCAAACTACTAATGCTCCAAAGCCTATGTTATAGACTGTTTTGTTTTCTATACTCAACTCTTCTATTGGGAGGGTTAAGTCTAAGCCGTATTTTAGTAGTATCTCATAGAGTAGGTCTTCACTTGTTCTATCTACTTTTATGTTATCTACTGCATCTAGTAAGTTTGTTTCAAGATTATCAAAATCACTATCCCACTCTTTTATATTTGAGCTATCTAGTTTTATCTCGCTGTTTTCATCTACATATACAAGATAGTAAGGCTCTAATGAGTAGTTTTGGGATTGAACTTCATTGTTAAGTAGTTTTAAGCAA
>JAMOPZ010000195.1 GCA_027064245.1 Campylobacterales bacterium | reverse complement strand
TGTTTTTTCACTTTTACCAAGCCACATGTCATCATATTGTAGTGCATCTATACATATTATCTCATCATTATTAAATCTTTTTAAAAGTTCTAATACTCTTGCTGTTTGATTTGTTGTTGCCATTTATTTTCCTCATATTATTTGTGAATTATATTAAATTTTACCTTATACAATAGACATATCTTGCCTATTGTATATTAATTATAGATCTAATCCTAAGTTAGCAAAACTATCATCTATAGAATTTAATATATCTAATTGAAAGTTAGCTAAATCTGTTTCCATTTTATCAGAAAGTAATATTTTAATATTTTTAGATGCTCTTGTAATTGCAACATACAATAGTCTATACATCATATCTTTATCTTGCATATTTTCTATCTCATTTAGATCAATATACACAGTTTCATAAGTACTACCTTGAAGTTTATGAATAGTTGATGCATAAGTATATTTTACATCTATAAAAGTCTCTTTTATATTATAAAATAGTTTCCATTTTTGTGTTCTCAAACCATAGTTTTTCTCATTTTTAGCATCTTGTGCTATTTTGTCTAATACTATTTTAAATCTATGTGAAGAAGCTGGATCAACAACTTTAAAAGGTCTATTAGCTAAATCTGCACAATCCCAGAAATCTATTTGTAAAGATTCTTGATAAATTTTATTTGCTTGAGATAATTTTACTATATCACTGTTTTGATGTACTACTTTTTCATTTATAATATTTGCTTGTTGGAATATAACTTTATCACCTTTTAATAAAGTAGGAATATCTGTTATGTTTTGCTCTTGCCAATATCTATTTCGTATAGTTCTATTATGTGTATCTACACTTTTATTTGTAAAACTAGCTATTACTTTATCTTGAGCAGACCAATTACTAGGTGTACAAAAATCATCATAGAACTCTTGAGTATTTGTAAAAAACTCTACTTTTGAATTAAAAGAATCATCATTTAAAAATTCACTTAATGATATGTATTGTTTTGATTTTATAATTTCTCTAGCTTTTGTAGCCATAGCTATTATGTAGCTATCTTTTGCTTGTCTTACTATTTTATCTAATTTGTATTTTGTTTTGATATCAAATATCTTTGTATCTTGGTTATCTACGGGAAGTAATTGATACTCATCTCCTACGAATAAAACAGCTTTTACTCTATAGCTTTCAATTGCACTTACTATATAACTATAAAGATCAGAACTAACCATAGAGCTTTCATCTATGATTAATATATCTGTTTTTGTATTGTCTTTATCTTTTGATTTTATAGGTTCAAATCTTTGTGAGCCATTATCAAAATTTGTCACAAGTCTTATATTTAAAAATGACTGCAATGTTTTAGTTTCAATATTTTTTAAATCTATATGTATTAGATTTTGTCTTAACACTTGCAGTGCTTTATGCGTAGGAGCAGTTATAGTTATACTATAATCTTGATTTAATTTCTCAATTAATTTAGTGGTAAGATATGTTTTACCAGTTCCAGCTGCTCCACTTAAAGATACCATATTATCCCAAGACATATCTGTTTTTACTATATCTTCTAATTTTGTTAAAATTTTTACAAATGCTTCATTTTGTGATGTAATATTTAAATCTTGAGTTTTCATTTTATATCCTTGAGTTTTTTATTAATAGAATTATAAACTATACAATAGACATATATTGTCTATTGTATAGTATTTAGCAATTCACTTTGTTTTAACTTTTTGATAGCTTGTTTTTCTATCTTTCTAATTTGTTGTATAGATAAATCTAATATTTTGCTTATCTCATTTATATCTCTTTCATCTTCGCTTGTGATACCAAAAAGCATATTTATGACTTGTTGTTCCAATTCATTTAGTTCTTTTATTACATTTAAAATTTGATTATGTTTTTCATCTTCAATTGCTTGATATATTGGATCATTGATACCTTTATCAGTTACTATAGAATCTAATTTATGTTCTTCTAATGCTTGATACGAAACTGGTTCTTTCATAACATTAAGTGCATTTTGGATCAAATTTTTTGGATGATTTGTTAATGCTACTAATTCTTCTATAGACAATATTTTATTTTCTAATTGTTGATATTGATTCTGAACTTTATTAATATCACTTATTATATCTATTAGATGTGTAGGTATTTTTATAGTTCTTGTTTGATTTTTAACAGCACTTGATACAGCTTCTCTTATCCACCATGTAGCATAAGTAGAAAATCTACAATCTTTTTTATAATCAAATTTATCAATAGCCTTTAGTAAACCTTTCATCCCCTCTTGTACAAGATCATCAAAATCTACACCTCTATCTTTATATGCTTTTGCTTTCCATACAACAAGTCTGATATTTGATGTTATCATTTTATTTTTTGCATTAGATATGATTTGAATAGATTTT
>JAMOPZ010000194.1 GCA_027064245.1 Campylobacterales bacterium | reverse complement strand
TCTTTTTATCTTTGCTGGAGCAGGGCAATTTTTGGCTCTTGGTCTTTTTGCCTCACAAGCAACTATACTTGAGATAGGAGTAGCAACTTTTTTATTAAATCTTCGTCATACTTTTTACGGACTCTCTATGTTAAGTGCTTTGAAAAACTTCTCATGGAGAAAAAATTATATAATTTTTGGACTTACTGATGAAACTTTTGCTCTTTTAAAGACAAATGAGATAAAAGAAGAAGATAGAGAAAGAGCATATCTTATAATAACAGCTTTAAATCAAAGTTATTGGCTTATTGGTAGTGTTATAGGTGCTGTATTAGGAAATATAGTGCCTTTTGATTATCGTGGTATTGAGTTTTCTTTGACTGCCCTTTTTGTTGTATTGTCAATTGATTTATATAATAAAAGTAAGCAACATAAACCATTTTTGATTGCTATTGTTATTGGTTTTACTGGAATGTTAGTGTTTCCAAGTGATAAAATGTTAATATTGTCTTTAAGTTTAGCAGCTATAGTTTTAATACTTTTTAAAAAGGCATTAGAAGATGGATAGTAGTTACTTAATTTCAGGAATAGTAATTGCGACAATTATGACATATATTACTAGAGTAATTCCATTTATATTTTTTAGAAAAAAAGAGCCAAGTGGTACTATAAAGTATATAGAATGGAATATGCCAGTTATGATTATGGTAATTTTAGTTTTTTATGCGCTCAAAGATGTATCATGGGGAGTTTATCCTTATGGAATTGCTCAAATGATTGGTATTGCTATAGCAAGTTTTTTGCATATCAGGTATAAAAATGCATTATTAAGTATATTTGTAGCAACTGTATCATATATGTTTTTGATACAAAAAGTGTTTACAGATATTTAAAAGAGGATATAACGTGAAGTTTGATATAGTAAATAGACAAAAAATTTCTAAAAATTGTTTTGTTTGTGGAGTAAAAAATGATTTTGGATTAAAGACAAAGTTTTATGAGACGAGTAGTGAAGAAGTTATAGCAGTTTTTACACCAAAAGATTTACATCAAAGTTATCCAAATATATTGCATGGAGGAATAAGTGCAACTATATTAGATGAGACTATAGGAAGAGCTTTGATGATAAAATATGGAGCAGATAGTTTTGGTGTTACGGTTGAACTTAATTTAAGATATAAAAAACCTGTTCCATTAAATCAAGAGTTAAAAGTTGTTGCAAGAGTTACAAATGACAAAGGAAGACTTTTTGAAGGAAGTGGTGAGCTTATCTTACCAAATGGAGATGTTGCGGTAAAAGCAAAAGGTAAATATATGAAAAGAGAGATTAAAGATATAGTAGAAAAAGAGTTCAGTAAAGATGAGTGGATAGCCTCTGACGCAAAAGATTTAAAAGAGATAAAAATAGGAAATAACGATGACAAATAATTATATATTGAGCTCAATGATGAACTCACTAAAGCTTGATAAGATAGATATCTTAAAAGCTTATAAATTAGTAGATAAAAAGATAACACAAGATGATGTAGATGATATTTTAAGAGAGCCAAGTGATGAGAAGTTTATACTTCTTAGTGATGAAGGATTTGAGTTATTCTTAAATGGTTTTATAGCCTATAAGCGTGGACCAAGTGATAAAAAAGTGAAAAAGAAGAAGATATACTTTTCAAACAATATCATCTTAAAAAAACTAAAAATTGCCCTTGATTTAAAAGATGAAGATATTATTAAAATATTTGCAAATGATGGTTTAGAGATAACAAAATCTCAACTGAGTGCATATTTTAGACGAGATGGACATATAAATTATAGAAAATGTAGTGATGTGCTATTAAAAAGATTTATTAAAGGTTTAAGCAAATAATTAATATTATATTTATTTAAAATTTTAATGTTTTTTATTATAGCATTTGATGCTATGTACTAATAATATCTTGAGGGTATTAAGGTTAGATAACATTTTAAAAAGGTGACATAATGGATATAAATTCTTGGTATATGTTTACGATATTATCGTTCTTAACTATTATAAGTCCTGGCCCAGCTATACTTTTAGCAATAAATAATGGACTTATGGAAAATATGAAAGATGTTGTAATATCTTCATCTGCTAATATTTTAGGACTTTTTTGTTTGTCAAGTATTTCTATATTGGGATTAGGGGCTATTTTACAGGCTTCTTCAATGTTGTTTTTGATTATGAAAATAATGGGAGCAAGTTATCTTATCTATATGGGCATAAAACAATTTAGAAATTTTGAAAATGTTTTTGATTCACATACTAATATAAAAATAGAAAAAAATAGTTGGGAAGTATTTAGAAAAGGTTTTTTAGTTAGTGTAACAAATCCAAAACCTATAATCTTTTTTACAGCTATTTTTCCAGTTTTTTTAAATCCAGCTAGCTCTTTGATTCCTCAATT
>JAMOPZ010000193.1 GCA_027064245.1 Campylobacterales bacterium | reverse complement strand
AGTTATAATGTATCCCAAGTCAAGACCACTAAATCAAATAATTTAATTCCACCAACTTACGACACTGTTTGTAACTTTTTTACTCCTTTAGAGACTAAATTATTAATAATCTGATAGTAAACTTCATTAGTAGTTTGATATTCAATAGCTGAATGTAATCTTTTTAAATTTTTTATTAACAAAACAAATTAGCAATATCTTTTTTATATTTTATACTTTTTAATTCTTTTGTAAAAATACCTTTTGTAAGAAGTGAATTTTTTAATCCCTCTCCTATTTTATTTGAAACCCAATAGTGTACGTTATGCTCTTTTAAAAGTGAAGGTAGGATTTGTGACGGCTTTTTGTCTTTTTGTGTTAGTGGATTATCTATATAGTTTATCTCTATAACTTTTTTATTTGCAAGATAGACTAGAGCTATTAAATCATTGGTATTTGATAGATTTAAAAAGTTATTTTTATTTTTTACACTTAGTGCTATGATAAATTTATCTTTATTATCAATAATATTAATTTCATATCCCAATATAAGTGATGTAGCAATTTTTTTTCTTGCACTTTTTATGATTCTTGATAGTGTTGGTCTTGAGATATTCATTTTATTTGCAGCACTTTCTTGATACTCTCCTTGATAATCTATCAAAAAGATAGCTTCCATTTCATCACTATTGAGCTCCATTGTTCCATTGGATGGATTTGAGCATGGTAAAAATTTAGTAAAATTTGGTTTAAACGAACATGCTCTTTGTATTTTATTTCTTCCCATATTTAATCCTTTTATGAAATAGTATCAAAATTTAAATTAATTTTATTGACATATGTTCAAAAAAAATGTATTATTATAAAAAAAATTACAAAAGGTTATAATTATGACAGAAGAGAGTGTATTTGAAAAAAATAGGTTAAAGTTTTTTCCTATTATGATGTATGCAGTAGTAATGGGGATGAGTGGATTGACAATTATGTATCAAAAAGCGGCTCATTGGTTGAGTTTTCCTCACATAATTGGAAACTCATTGATGTACATAACAACAGCAATATTTTTTGCTATTAGTTTTGTATATATAATAAAGTATTTTAAATACTCAGAAGTAATAAAAAAAGAATTTTCACATCCTATAAGAGTAAATTTCTTTGCAGCTATATCAATCTCAATGTTAATGCTTGCTATAATATATAAAGAGCACTATCCAACTATATCTGCTGCTTTTTGGTATCCTGGTGCTATTTTGCATTTTTATTTGACTATGCATACAATAAAATTTTGGATAAATCATAATCAAGAATTGGCTCATTCAAATCCAGCTTGGTTTATACCTATTGTTGGGAATGTATTAGTTCCTGTTGCTGGTGTTGGATTTGTAAACCATGGTTTACTTATGTACTTTTTTAGTGTTGGAATTTTCTTTTGGGTAATTCTTTTTGCAATACTACTAAATAGAATTATATTTCATCATCAGTTAGCTGTTAAATTTATGCCTACATTGTTTATACTTATTGCACCTCCAGCAGTTGGATTTATTGCTTATTTTAAGATGTCTGGTGAGATAGATATGTTTTCAATGGTACTTTTTAATTTAGCACTTTTCTTTACACTTTTAGTGGCATTTATGTATAAAAATTTCTTGAAAATTAAGTTTTTTATCTCATGGTGGGCTTTTGTATTTCCACTTGCAGCAATGGGTATAGCATCTATGTTGATGTATCATAAAACAGGAGATTTATTGCTTTTATTACTTTCTTATACAATGATAACTGTAACAACTACAGTGATTGCAATAGTTATTTATCAGACTGTGATTCATATGAAAAAACAAGAGATATGTGTAGATGAGTAGAGTATTGTGAAAAATAATATCTTTTTATTTATTGTTTTTATTTGTGTAAGTGTACTAAGCTATTACATGTATAAACAGATAAATAAAACAGCTGCTTCATCTAGGATAAGCTGTCAAAAAGAGGTAGCAACTTTTGAACGAATTTATAAACCTAATGATATAAAATTCGTTCAAGCACAGATAGAAAATGGTAGTATAAAAGTTTATTCATCAGTACAAAAAGCTCACTATTCAAGAAGTAAACTTTTTGATTATGTAAAGTTGTCAGATGTAGATAAAATTGTAGAGGACACTTTAAAAAAGTATCATACAAGTAGTGAAAAAAAAGAAGAAAACTTAGAGATAAATTATTATATTTATGAAAATGATGTGAACGACCCAGGTAAAAAGACGGCAAGAAGTAAACTATATGCTGGTTATGTAGTATTTCAGTTTTATAACCAAAAACAAGAGCTTGTATACCAGGTTCAAATTGATTTTATGAATAAACAAGGAGAAGATATACCTAAGAGGATAGAGTGTGCTATCAAATCATTTATGACACTTAAATAAGATGAAGATTAATCTGATATAAT
>JAMOPZ010000192.1 GCA_027064245.1 Campylobacterales bacterium | reverse complement strand
CAAAAGTGGTATTACCATCAAAAAGATATCTCTTTGCTTCAATAGTTTGCATAATCTCTTTTAAAGCATTTTGCAAACAAAGAGATAATCCATCTTTATCTATAGTAATATTACTTATAAATACTATTTTATAAATACTATTTTCTTTTATTATATCAAATAAAGCTTCTCTTTTTTTCTCACTTAATTTTTTAGAATCAGCAAGACCATCTATTTTTTTATTTAATAACACTCCAGATACCACAAGTGGCCCTGCAAATGGCCCCCTGCCCGCCTCATCAATACCGCATAGACTTTCCATCATTTCAAAGCATATTTTAGTTGTAAAAACTATATAAAAATATTATTTAGTTTTTACATCTTTCTTCGGCTCTATAGTGTATAGAGTGACTATCTTTAAAACAAAATGCTTTTAAATTAATCTTTTTCTTTTTATGCATTTTTGCTCTTTTTCTTCTTTTCTTTACCGCTTTTACATGTGTTGTATAAACTTCTGCTTCTTCTACTTCTGATTTTGTAGGCTCAGCTGCAATTATATTTTTTTCTATAGCAACCTTTTGTTTTGTTGGTGTTACATTAGATTGTGTAGTTCCACAAGCTGTAAATGTAAGTGTTGCTAATAAACTTGCTAATATTATTTTTTTTGTCATTATTTTCTCCTTTTTTATTGACATCTTTCTTCTGCTCTATAATGTATAGATCTATTATCTTTAAAACAAAATTTATCAAGATTTATAGGTCTATGATATACAATTCTTTTTCTTTTTCTTTTTGTATAGTGCAATATATCTCCTGGAAAAATTTTGTTAATATCTCCTGATGGTACTTGAAATTTTGCTTTTGCTATAGATTTAAATCCTAATTTATAAGCAATTTTAGCTAAATTATCACCTTTTTTTACTACATAAGTACTGGCATTGATATTAAGAGTTGAAAATAACAGACAAACTCCTATACCAAAAGTTGTTTTTTTTGATATGTTCATACTAATAACCTTTAATTTTTATTAATGAAAATAATAACATTTTAAACCTAAGAGTTTCTTGATTAAGATCAGATTTGAATAAAATTTAATAATTTGATATAATAGTTACATAATAAAATATAGGATCAAAATGAAAATATTATTGGATAATAAAATATGAATTCGTACTATAGTGTATCACAGCTAAATACTCAAATAAAATCTATTTTAGAAAATACATTTCTAAATATATCAATTCAAGGTGAGATATCAAATCTTACATATCATAATAGTGGACATATATATTTTAGTATCAAAGATGAGAAATCAACATTATCTTGTGTAATGTTTAGATCAAATGCAAGAAATCTGAAATTTACATTAAAAGTTGGTCAAAAAGTAAATTTAAGTGCAAATATTACTGTATATGTACCAAGGGGAAATTATCAGTTAATTGTAACTAATATCTCTCCTGATGGTGTAGGAGAGTTACAATTAGCTTATGAGCAATTAAAAGCAAAACTACAAATAAAAGGTTATTTTGATAAATCTACAAAAAAACAATTTCCAAAATTTCCTAAAACAATATATATAATTACATCAAATACAGGTGCTGCAATAGAAGATATGAAAAAAATATTAAATTTTCGATACCCTTTGGCTTCTATGGTATTGTTTCCTACCTTAGTACAAGGAGATGGTGCAAAAGAGAATATTGTACAAAATATTAAAAAAGCTGATAATATAGCAAAAGATGGTGATATAATCATCGTTGGGCGAGGTGGAGGAAGTATAGAAGATCTTTGGGCTTTTAATGAAGAGTGTGTAGCAGATGCTATTTTTTTGGCAAATACACCAATTATAAGTGCAGTAGGACATGAAAATGATTTTGTGATATCCGATTTCGTAGCAGATCTAAGAGCTAGCACTCCATCTAATGCTATAGAGATCTCAACTCCAGATATAAATGAACTTCAACTTTATATAACAACTTTATATGATGAATTTAGCAATAGTTATAAAAGAATTATATTAAACAAACAACAACAATTAGACCATACAAAAAAACTTTTTTTTCAACACTCTTTTAAATCTAAATTTGATATGGTTGAGAAAAATATATCTTATTTAAAAACTCAATTTATCAATAATTTCAAATCAATCTTAGATCAAAAACAAACTATTTTAGATCATTTACAAAATAATTTTATCTTAAATGAACCATCTAAAAAAGATAAAAAAGGGTTTGCCCAAATTACAAAAGATAGTAAAATCGTAGATCTTCAAAAAATAAAAATCAATGATATTATATCTATACAAACATCTAAAGTAAGCTTAGATTGTAAGGTTTTAAAGACCTCTGTACAATAATTTATTGTACAGTAATCTTATTGTATATATTTTCATATCTATCACACATTTTTATATAGCTAAAGTTTTCTATATCTTTATATGCCTCTTGTGATATTTTTAACCTTAAGTTTTGATCTAAATATAAGTTTTCTATTGCATAGTATATAGCATCGCTATCTTTTGATTCTACTAAAATACCATTTTTATTACTTTGAATGATATCTGGTATCCCACCTACATTTGAAGCTATAATTGGTACTTTTGCTTGCATAATATCAAATAAAATAGAACCTAATCCCTCATTTAAAGATGGAAAAACAAATATATCAAAAATTTGTATATAATCTTTTACATTATCTACAAATCCTTCAAAAGTTATATTAGAAAGTTGATTTGATTGTTCTTTATATCTTAATTCATCTTTACCTTTTCCAAGTAAAATCAAATGGATATTAGGATAATTTATTTGAAGTTTTTTCATTGCTTCTATTAAATAATACTGCCCCTTATGTGTATTATCTAATTCACCAATATTTCCAATTATAAATTTATCTTTAAATCTTTTTTTAAGATTAATAGATTCTTTTTGATCGATTGTAAGTTTACTATATGCACTTGGTATAATTTGTATATTTATATTTTTACTTATTTTATCTAGTTTATTTTTAATTGCCCTAGAAAGTACAATAGTATAACTTGAATTTTCATATATTTGTTTATTGAAAAAATTATTTTTAATAGAGTTATCTACTCTGCGTGTTATTATATATGGTATTTTATAAAACAGATTTACTAGATATGCAACTTGAGCTGCTTTTGTTTCATGAGCATGTAAAATATTTGAATTTTTAAATAAAGATATATTAAAAATATATGGTTTTTTTATTTTGATTATCTCTAGATTTTCTATATTGATTAATCTTTTAGCAAGTGTTGAATTCACTCTTGTAAAAATTTTTTGTCTATATCCTCTTTTTGATAACTCTTCAATAAGTAACAGTGTTTGTCTTTCTCCACCTCTGAAACCTTTTGCAAAATTAAGATGAGTTATAAAGTTTCTTTGCAATTTATATACCTCTTTGTGTATCTAAAAAATTTACCATTAAAATTTGATACTGCTATAACAAAACCTCTCCAACCATCTAAAAAGCCTAATTGTAAAAAATATGTTTTAAAAAATGCAAAAAATGATTTTAAAACTACTACCATAAAAGTACAAGTTTTTTTATTTTGTGATGCAAGATCTGAATATTTTGCAACCTTAAATAAAAATTGATTTAAATCTTGCACTGCATTATGTTTAAAACCATAGGTTAATGTAGTTTTTATACTTTTTGGTAAAAGTTGTACAAATTCATGCACAATATTATCATTAAGTTTATGTATAGTTTTATTATATATTCGTATCAGATAATCATCTTTCCAACCACTATATTTTACTTTTTTATTAAAAAAATAGTTATCTCTTTTTAGAACAAAAACAATATAAGGGTTATTTAACGATACTGTTTGCAACTCTTTGTATAATGATTTGTAAACTACTTCATCACTATCTAAGATAAACACCCAATCATTTTTTGCATAAGTTGTAGCTTTATTTTTTGTCCAACCAAAGCCATTAAATTTGCCATAAACTAAATTTACATTTGAAAATTGTTCTACTATAGATATAGTTTTATCTGTTGAGCCATTGTCATATACTACAACATCACTAAAACCTTGTACACTTTGTAGTGTATCTTCTATAGTAGATTGATTGTTTTTTGTAAGTATTACTACACTTATATTTTCTATCATATATTTTAGTGTTTTCCTACTTTACTTAAAAAATATAATCCAACAGCAAGTGTAGCAATAGATAGTGCAAAATACAACATCTCTAAAGCAGTATGAAACTCAGTATGTAGTACTCTTTGAAAGAAACTAACTACAAGAACCATCACTATAACTTTTGCTATTTTATCTTTTAATTGATCTAGACTATTAATAGATAAAATTCTATTTGCTCTTTCATCTCCCATTGCTTCATCAATCTCAGATATAAATAACTCATAAAGACCAAAAGCAAATATAAACATAACAACAGCTATAAGATACAAATCAACTGCACCTATAATACCTGCAACAATATTTTCATGAAAATGTTCAGGATGAGCATGTGTAATTATAGTATTAAAAGTATATGCAGCAACACCCCATATATCCATAGAAGCTACTATAAAAAGTACAAAAGCCCCAATAAGTCCAAATACAACTGCAAGTATTACGACAAATCTACTTCGCCAAATAGCACCTTCAAAAATTCTTTCTATCATACTATTATATTTCCTCTTTTTGTAATTCTATCCATTTTAGACCAATTCTTATAGCATTTGTAGCAGCACCTACTCTTACTTGATCTGCAGCATTAAAAATATGCAATACATTTGATTCATATATATCTTTTCTTATTCTTCCTACATATGTATCATCTGTATCTGTTGAGATAATTGGCATTGGGTATATCCCATTTTCAAGATCATCTACAACTACTACATCTTCAAAATTTTCCAAAGAAGATCGTACTTGATCTAGATCTATATCTACACCATCTGCAAATCTTATAGTAATAGCCTCACTATGACTTCTTAAAACTGGTACTCTTACACAAGTAGCTGCTATTGCCATTTGCTTTTTCATAATTTTTTGAGTCTCATTGACCATCTTCATCTCCTCTTTTGTAAAACCATTACTTTGAGGAGTATCAATATGTGGTATTACATTTAGAGCTATTTGATGCATAAATGCCTCTTTTTTTGTCTCATCTAGTTTAAATGCAAAAAAATCTTGCATCTGAGTTACAAGCTCCTCCATACCTATTTTTCCAGCACCTGAGGTAGCTTGATAAGTAGATACATCTACCCTTTTTATATCATACAAATCATCTAAAGGCTTAAGTGCTAATACCATTTGGATTGTAGAACAATTTGGATTTGCTATAATTCCAGTTTCTCTCCAAAGCTCTATATCTTCTGGGTTTACTTCTGGTACTACAAGTGGAATATTTGGCTCCATTCTAAAGTGAGATGTATTGTCAATTACCACTGCACCAGCTTCTACTGCATATTTTGCAAATGCAGCACTTATGCTACCACCTGCACTAAAAAAAGCTATATCTATCTCATATTTTTCAAATACATCAGGAGTAAGTTCTACTACACTATATTCCTCTTTTTTAAACTCAATAGTTTTTCCTACACTATTTGCACTTGCTAATGGTAATAAAGTATTTATAGGAAAATTAACCTCTTCCATTACTCTAAAAAGCTCTTCACCTACAGCTCCTGTTGCACCTACAACTGCTACATTATATCTCATATAAACTCCTAAAACTACAATATTTCTTTATTTTAACGAATAGTAACTTAATAATCTAAAAACAGCTTTAAAAAAAATATCAAATTAATAATTTAATTATATATATTTATAAATCTAAGAATAAAAGTCAATAAAAAGTGTCATATATTTTGTTGTTTTTTCTATCTTTTTTGGTGTGATTTTTTCAAAATCATAATTTAAATTTTCAAAAGTATAAAAACTATTTGAAGATGGTAAAACAGATGTATCAAAACCAATCTTTGGTCTCATATATATCTTTGTAGATGGTATATCTTTATCCAAAAGTGGTATAATTTCAAATTTACTATCCCCCATACAAAGAGGTTTTTTTACCCTTGCACTTGCATTACTAAACGATGTAACACCAGCTATAACCTCACAATTATCATACAAAGATTTATCTTGGACTTTTATAATATCAAGCAAATAATATACAGTACTATAAACAGCAGCATCACCTAGAGTTATAAAACAAACCTTATTGTACTTTTTTAGTGTATCTTGTATAATATCAACTTGATATTGCCAATCCTCTTTTTTAAAATGCATAGGGGTATATACGGGAATTAAATCTTTGTTAAAATTATATTTAACAAAAAGTTTATCTATAATCTTTTTTGTCATAGATTTTTTGAAGCTATGATCACTACTTTTTGTAGGTACACATATAGCTTCACAGTTTTTTAAAGACTCAAGAGCCTTTATAGTTAAAAGATCTATATCTCCTGGTCCTAAAGATACCATATAAAGTTTTTTATCCAAGTTTTGTGATCTCCTCTTGGATATTATTTTTTATAATATTTTGAATTAAATCTGTAGATAAAAGATTAAATTTTTTATCTTTTGTAATAGTATCTACAATTTTTGAAGAAAAATGTTGTGATAGTTCATCTGATATCTCTACCATATCTTTTATATAGTGATTTCCACTTACAAGAAGCATAGGTACTACTTGTACTTTTTTAATACCATCTTTTTTCATTTTATTTATTAAAGCTTCTTTTACTGCATAAAATGGATAAGCTCCCTCTAGTGAACAAGTATAATTACTATCTCCTATAGTTTCTAAAAATGAAGCAGTATAAGAGATACTATCTATCCCAGAGGTATCTAGCTTTGGAGTACCGTGTATTATATATAAATTTGCTCTATCTTTTTTGGATATAGTCTTATCCAACTCTTTTAAAAATAATGTTGTATCTTTTGTTTTTGTTAAAATAGCATTTGTATATCTAATATTTGATAAAGAAAAGTTATTAAATCCATCTACAATATCTTTTAATACCTCATGTTCATCTGTTGGAAAAAGATTTACTGAAGTTACTATGATATTTCTAAATCCCAACATATCTACATCTGCTAAAGTTTGTACAAGATTTTTATATATAGTTTCATCTTTATTTAACTCTTTTAAAACCATTCTTGAACCAAAAGCTAAAAAAACTTCACAATCTGAAAAACTTTTTTGTATATTTTTTTGTAACTTTTCATATTTTTTTTGCTCTATGATTGATCCAAAGCATGATAATATAATAGCTTTATCTTTTTTGTAGTGTCTATATCTTTTCATTATTTCCTCTTGTATTTTAATTTTGTATAATACAATATATTATTTTGCTTTTGGCTTAAGAAAAATACTAAAAATTAAGCTAAAATTTAAAATTAAGGTGGGTCCTATCATAAATTTTTAATATATTTTTTGTTATAATAATCTAAAAAATAATTTAAGGTAAAATATATATGTCAAATAAAAAGGTACTTTTAATTATAACAGATGGTATAGGGCATAATAACTCTTGTTCTTTTAATGCATTTTGTAATGCTGTAAAACCAACTTATGATAAACTTTTTAAAACTACCCCTTATAGTTTAGTACATACTTATGGAAAATATGTAGGGCTTCCTGATGGTCAAATGGGTAATAGTGAAGTGGGTCATATGAGTATAGGTAGTGGAAGAGTTTTATATCAAGATCTAGTAAAAATAAATTTAAGTATAGAAGATGATACATTAAAAGATAATGTTATTTTAAAAGATATTTTAAATAACTCAAACAATATCCATATAATTGGACTTTTAAGTGATGGTGGAGTACACTCACATATATCACATATAGAAGCTTTAGCAAAAATAGCACAAAATAACAATAAGAAAGTATATCTACATCTTATAACAGATGGTAGAGATGTAGCATATGATAGTGCTAAAAATTATATTACTCAAATTCAAAAAATTTGCAATGATAATATATCTATAGCTTCAATTGGTGGAAGATACTATGGTATGGATAGAGATAATAACTGGGATCGTATAAAAAAATCATACGATATTGTAGTTGAAGCTAAAAATAAAACAGATCTAACAGTAATAGATTATATAGATACACAATATAAAAGTGAGATTTTTGATGAGTTTATAGAACCTATTGCATTTAATTCATATAATGGTATAAAAGAGAATGATGGTGTAATATTTGCAAATTTTAGAAGTGATAGATCAAGAGAGTTTAGTTTTGCACTTGGATCAAAAGATTTTAAAGAGTTTGATAAAAAAGATATAAAATTGCAAATAGCAACTATGACACAGTATGATAAAAATTTTTCACTTCCTGTACTTTTTCCAAAAGATACTCCAAAAGATACATTAAGTGAAGTTATAAGTGATGCTGGGCTTTCACAGCTTCACACAGCAGAAACAGAAAAATATGCACATGTAACATTTTTTTTCAATGGTGGAAAAGAGGAACCATTTGAAAATGAATATAGAGTGCTTGTACCATCTCCAAAAGTAGCTACTTATGATATGCAACCTTCTATGTCAGCACCTCAAGTTAGTAAAAGTGTACAAGATGGTATAGAAAAAGGGTATGATTTTATAGTTGTAAATTTTGCAAATGGTGATATGGTAGGTCATACGGGTGTTTATGAAGCAGGAATTAAAGCAGTTGAAGCGGTAGATTATGAACTAGGAATTATATTAGAAAAAGCAAAAAAATATAACTATAGTGTAGTTTTAACAAGTGATCATGGAAACTGTGAAATGATGAAAGATAAAGATGGTAACACTTTAACTAATCATACAGTAGGAGATGTTTATTGTTTTGTTATTGATGATAATATAAAAGAGGTTAAAAATGGTGGCTTAAACAATATAGCACCAACAGTTTTAAAATTATTAAATTTAGAAATTCCATCGGTTATGGATAAAGCACTTATATAAAAGGAAATAAAAAATGCAAACAATCAATGATATAGTAGCAAAGTTAAAAAACTTAAATATTTTAATTGTAGAAGATGGTGAGGATATACGAGAGATTATGTCTACAACTTTTGATAAAATATTTCATCATGCATATACTGCAAATGATGGTTTAGAGGGATTAGAAAAATTTAAAGAAGTAGAGCCAGATATAATTATATCTGATATTCGTATGCCAAATATGTCAGGAAATGATATGATAGATAAGATTAAAGAAATTAGTCCAAATACTCCAGTTATTGTAGTATCAGGTCATGGAAGAATGATAAAAGATACAAATAAAGCTGATCTATTTTTAAACAAACCTATAAAATTTGATCAACTAATAAAAGAGATACATCGTCTTACACATTAAGATAATATGTCATTTTTAACTATAAGTAAATTAAAAATAAATAGTACAGATAAACTATTGGTTGATCTACTTAAAGTTATACAAACTCCACTAACTCTTGAACACTCTTTGGCACTTGTTGGTCAAAGTGGAAGTGGTAAGTCAATCACACTTAAAAGTATCTTAGGATTATTACCTTTTAATCTGTCTTCAAAATTTGATTATAAATCAGATTTTGATTTAAAGTTAGATAATATAGGTTTTATTCCACAAAATCCATTTACTTCACTATCTCCTATGACAAAGATAAAAAAACAATTTTTTCAACCAGATAATATTATAGATAATTCTTTAAAAACTGTTGGATTAGATATAAATACAAAAGATAAATTCCCAAGTCAATTAAGTGGTGGACAACTACAAAGGGTAGTAATAGCTATAATTTTAGCTAAAAAACCAAAACTTTTACTTTTAGATGAACCAACAACAGCACTTGATAGTGCAAATAAAAAACTTATTTTAGATCTGTTAAGAAATTTGCAAGATAGATTTGGTTTTTTAATGATCTTTATAAGTCATGATATAGAGTCTGTAAAAACTATAGTAAAAGATATAGCTATAGTAAAAGATGGATCAATTATAGAGTATGGATCTATAGATAATATAATTACAAATCCACAACAACAATATACTAAAGTACTCTTAAATAGTAATTTTATAAATAGAAAGTTTAGAGTATGATAAAAAAAATATTTTTTATAATATTTCTTTTAATAGTTAGTTTTTTTGGATGGCTTATGTTTTTATATGCTCAAATAAGATTTGATGTAGATAAAATAGTTGATTATAAACCAAATTTAACAACTAGATTTTTTGATAGACACGGCATGCTTCTTGGAAAAATATTTGATAAAGAAAATAGATTGTATGTAAAATATAATCAAATACCTCCAAGGGTAATAGAGAGTCTTATAGCTATAGAAGATACAAACTTTTTTGAGCATAGTGGAGTAAATATAGATGCAATTATTAGGGCAATTATAAAAGATATAAAACATTTAAAATTAGTAGAAGGTGCAAGTACACTTACACAACAACTTGTAAAAACTATGATTTTAACAAGAGATAAAAAATTATTAAGAAAAGTAAAAGAGGCACTTTTATCACTACGATTAGAAACACTACTTACAAAAGAGCAAATCTTAGAAAGATATCTAAATCAAGTATATTTTGGACATGGATATTATGGTATAAGAACTGCATCTAAGGGCTATTTTCATAAAGAGTTAGATCAACTTAATCTAAAAGAGATAGCTATGCTTGTGGGACTTCCTAGAGCTCCTAGTTTTTATGATCCTACAAAAAAATTAAAATATTCACTTAGTCGTGCCAATAGTGTAATAAATAGGCTTAAAAAATTAGGTTGGATAACTAAAGAGGAGTATAAAAATAGTATAAAACTTATCCCTGAGGTATATAATGATACACTTTCTTTAAATAAAGCACCTTATATTATAGATTATGCAAGAAAACTTTTAAAAAATGATATACCAGATTTAAAAGGTGGAGGATATGATATAACTTTAACAATAGATTATAAAGCTCAACAAATAGCAAAAGATGGATTAAAATATGCCTATGATAAGATAAAAAAAAGAGATGAAAAATATCATAAAAATAAAGAAAAAAGTAAAACAAAAACATTAAATGGTGCTATGGTGGTTCTAAAAAATCATACAGGAGAGATTTTAGCACTTGTAGGTGGAGTAGATTATAAAAAATCATCTTTTAATAGAGCTGTACAAAGCTATAGGCAACCAGGAAGTTCGGCAAAACCTTTTATATATCAAACAGCTTTAGATCTTGGATATTCAACAGCTTCAAATCTTGTAGATATTGCACGAACATACAAATACAATACAAAATCAAATAATATAAAAAAATGGCAACCAAAAAATTATGAAAAAGATTATAAAGGATTAATACCTTTGCGAGAGGCTTTAGTACACTCAAGAAACTTAGCAACAATAAATTTAGTAACCCAATTGGGTATTGATATAGTTTATAAATCACTTTTACGATATAAATTTACAAAAATTCCTTATGATCTATCTTTAACTCTTGGAAGTTTTAGTGTTTCACCTTTGCAATTTAGCCAAAATTATACACTTTTTTCAAATAATGGTATTATTGTAAAACCATATATGATAGCTAGTGTTAAAAATAGAGCAGGTCAAACAATAGTATTTGATACTATTCAAACTTATATAACAAGTTCATCTCAAACATATCTTATGACATCTATTTTAGAAGATGTTGTAAAAAGAGGAACAGGAAGAAATGCACAAGTAAAAGAGTTGCAAACAGCAGGAAAAACAGGAACTACAAATAAAAATATTGATGCTTGGTTTTGTGGATATTCACCTAGTCTTCAAACTATAGTATGGTTTGGCAATGATGATAATAAACCTATGAATAGAAGTGAAACAGGAGGAAGAACTGCAGCACCTGCTTTTTCTTATTTTTATAAACGATGGTTAAAACTTCATCCAGAAATCCCTAGAGTTTTTAAAAAACCAAAAGGTGTATTTGAACAATATTTTAATGGAAAAAAAGAGGTATTTACACAAATATCAAATATACCAAAGAAAAATGATATACCTGATATTCAAGAAAAAAAAGATGATAATATAATATTTTAATTTAATATTAATGTGTAACTATATTGAGATATCTTTAAATCTTGATTAAAATAAGTATTTCTTAAGCATAGATTAAGAGATGTTCAAATATAATACCTCTATATAACACATACACAAAATACTAAAATGCATAATGCAGAAAAGGAAATAAAATGAGGATTAACACAAATATTTCTTCATTGTCAGCACAAGAAGCTATGACACAAACGGATAAAAGTTTAAATACTTCTCTTGGAAGATTAAGTTCTGGGCTTAGAATTAATAAAGCTAGTGATGATGCTTCTGGATTGTCAATTGCAGATAAATTAAGAACACAAGCTAGCTCAATTCAACAATCAATAGATAATGCAAACTCTGGTGTTGCTCTGGTACAAATAGCTGATAAAGCTATGTCAGAACAATCAAATATCATAGATATTATAAAGCAAAAATTAACACAAGCAGGAACAGCAACAACTTCTACAGAAGGTAGATCAGCAATTGCAAAAGATATCAATAAATTACTTGATCAGTTAAATAATATAGCTAAACAAACAAACTATAATGGTATGTCTTTATTGCAGGCTAGTCATGGTAATGCAAGTTCAACTGCAGCTTTAACATTTCAAATAGGTGAAACAAGTGCAGATATACTTACTACAAGTGGTGGAATAGCATCAAATAGTTCAGGACTTGGACTTTCTAGCTTGAAAAATGATGTTTCTGATGGTGCTATAAGTCAAACAGCA